>NZ_BADU01000195.1:0-340 GCF_000239875.1 Pseudoalteromonas sp. BSi20311
CATACATTTAGTATTATTGCAGCATCATATTGCCTGTTAATTCGTGTAGGCAATGGCGACGTTTCAGCCCATAGATGCGGGTTAATCGGTTCATGTACTTCATCCGTCCAATACTTAGTCTAGAAGAGCATCTTGGCGTAACGAATTCGCCTCACTCCCCGTTGTCAGCGAGTTCCATCACCTTATCAGCATACGATAAGTCACTGCCGCTCAGACTCAACTATCTGCACAACCAGATAGTGCCATAAACAATTTGGCTCCTACCGTATTGCTCATGTATTTCAGATAGACTCGTGGTTCATTAAAGCATTCCTTGCTAGTGCTGAACTCCGGGCACACC
>NZ_BADU01000194.1:0-158 GCF_000239875.1 Pseudoalteromonas sp. BSi20311
ATCACCAGTAAATACCAATACGGGTTACCGCTGTATCGCCAGGAAGCGATGTTTAAGCAATACGGTATTGAACTCAGTCGACAGACCATGAGCAGCTGGATAGACAAATCAGCCACACTCTTCGCGCCATTAGTTGAACGGCTTAAAGCCGAGCTGTT
>NZ_BADU01000193.1:0-271 GCF_000239875.1 Pseudoalteromonas sp. BSi20311
GAATCGCCCCGTGTTTGCCAGAGACTCAATAACTTGAGAAACTGGAACTATGAAAAAATCAAATCGCTATACATCAGAATTTCGTGAACGTGCAATTAGGCTTGTTACCACACAACAGCATGAATACCCCTCTCTTTGGGCTGCGCTAGTATCGATTTCAGATAAACTGGGATGTACACCAGAAACACTTAGAGCATGGGTCAAGAAGTCTCAAGCTCAACCGTCTAAACCCTCTTCTAACACTCAATCAACTGAAGAACGACTTGCCGCC
>NZ_BADU01000192.1:0-26458 GCF_000239875.1 Pseudoalteromonas sp. BSi20311
TTAGAGTCTGGGATTAAAATGCGCTAGCCGTGGCCTACAAAGCTATCTGGTGCTTTTTTAACAATAATACTCTCACCGTCAATCGGCGCCACACTGCTGTGTATTTGACCTATCTCGGCGTTTACATCATAAGGCGAACCCTGACCACCATCGTGAACTACATGAATAATATTAGTTCCCGCTGCACGCGCATCTGCAAGTAAATTCTTAGCATTATTTAGGGCACCTTCCCAGCCTTCTAGCTCCATCACACCTTGCGTATAAGTATTTTGATAATCAACGAGTATAAGTGTCGCGTTTGAAAGCGATGCTGGTGTATCGCTAAGGCCATTTAATTCACGTAGTGTTGTTGTCATATTTTTACCCTTTATAATCAATTGAAAACAAATAACGCAGCACAGCTGTCTTGTTGCCACGTTTGTATACAACCAGAATATACTTTATAGTTTGCCACCAATAGTGTCTCTCAGGACTACATTCGATGATATTAGGCCAAAATGAACATTAAACCCGCGCACAACGTTGCCATTATTGCTTATAACAATATCAGCTTATTTCACTTATCAATTCCGTGTAGTATTTTTGGTGAAGATTTAGACCGTACAGACGCACGTCCTTATAATGTTGAAGTTTGTACCGAACACGTTGGCCTAGTCGACACGCTTTCTGGTTTTCCTATAACCATTAACAAAAACTTATCTATAATTGCTGATGCTGACACAGTGATTGTTCCTGCTTGGTGCGATCCAGACACTGTAGTGCCTGCAGCATTACTAAATGCAATTAATAACGCACATGCACGTGGAGCACGAATTGTTGGCCTTTGTTTAGGTGCTTTTGTATTAGCAGAGGCGGGAATATTAGAGGGTAAAACGGCATCCACCCATTGGGTATGGGCTGACGAATTTGCAAAAAAATACCCCAATGTCAATTTTGATAACGATGTACTATACATCAATGTCGATAATGTATTTACCTCGGCGGGATCAGCTGCGGCAATTGACTGCTGCCTTCATATATTACGCCTTGATCACGGTGCTGATATTGCTAACCGGGTAGCTAGAAGAATGGTCGTTGCACCACATCGTAGTGGCGGACAAGTTCAATACATTGAAAAACCCCTACCCCGAAATATCGATAGCAACCGCTTGGAGCCCGCCATTAGCTGGGCAATAAATAATGTAACCCAGCCTCTTAATATTGACTTATTGGCAAATAAAGCCAGTATGAGCCGACGCAATTTCTCTCGTTTATTCAAAAAAACCATGGGATTAACATTTACACAGTGGCTACTTGAGCAGCGACTTGCCATAGCACAGCAACAGTTAGAAACAACCTCACACACTATTGATAGAGTAGCAACGGATTCAGGATTTTCATCAAGCGTGAGTTTTCGCCAGCATTTTTTAGCCACTTTTTCTATTTCGCCAACCGCCTACAGAAAACAATTTAAAAGTAGTGAATCAAAGTAAAAAGATGCTCGCACAGTTCAAGTACACTTGTTAGCATGAGTGTATTGTCAAAGGATGGAAGTTAACATGAACAATAGCCAACATGCATTAGTGGTTGAGGGCGGTGCCATGCGCGGTATTTTTGCCGCAGGCGTACTTGATGAGTTTTTAGCACAGCAATATCAACCTTTTACCAGCTATTTTGGTGTATCTGCTGGAGCAACGAATGTCGCGGCTTATTTATGTAAACAAGCAACCCGAAACTACAAAGTGATTACTGATTATTCGTGTAGACCGGAATTCATTAACCTGCCCCGATTTGTTAAAGGCGGTCACTTATTTGATTTAGACTGGCTTTGGCAAGAAACAGTACGTGAAATTCCTTTAAACACCGATGAATTTACACAATCTCCTCACGATTTTTATATTGTTGCAACGGCAATCGAATCTGGGCAAGCCCATTACTTACAAGCAACCGGCAGCGAAATGGTAGAGCAATTAAAAGCCTCTTGCGCTATACCCATAGCTTATCGGGATTATCCAAAAATAAATGGTATTGCCATGACCGATGGTGGCGTTGCCGACTCTATTCCAGTAAAAAAAGCCTATGAAATGGGTGCATCAGAAATAACGGTTATCCTTTCCCAACCTTTAGGCTATCGTAAAAAAGATGTCAAAGTAGCGTGGTTAACTAAGCAACTCTATAAAAATACCCCTGCACTTGCACAGGCCAGCCTACAGCGCTCTAAAAACTATAATTCCAGTATTAGTTTTTTACATAATGCTCTACCGGATTGCAAAATAAATATTATTGCTCCACCAGCAGGGTTTAAAGTCGGCCGCACCACTAAAAATCTAGCTATACTCAATTCAGGCTATCAAATGGGCATAAATGAAGCTAAAACTTACTTAGGTAATCCTAGGTTGCGTGAGAAATGAACATAAGCTATAAAATCAACCTATAAGAAGTATACAGTGATATAACCTTTGAATTTACAGCTTACTCCAGCTATTAATTTTTAAACCAACGGGGTAATGTAATAAAGAACGATGTGTTCGTCGTCGTATTGCAAAAAAAACAGATTAAATTTAGGCGTGTTTTTTGCATTAAATTTTGTGTACACACCAAATAAATTAAGGGTTTTTGTGAATTTTCTTCGATGCTTTCATAATATAGTCTCAGATCAGCAGCTAAGCTTTGATCAAAAAATTGCAGACTTACTTGCTTTTGGGCTCGATGTTTTTCAACTCGACTTAGCTATTATCAGCCGCGTAAAAAATGATTCTTATATTGTTTTACATGCCATCACCCCTGACAATTCTCTTGCAATTGGTACAGAGTTTGAATTAAACGGCACCTATTGCACGCATACCTTGTCGGCCAACTCTGCATTGGCATTTCATAATGCGTCGCAAAGTAGTATTGCAAATCATCCATGCTATATTAATTTCCAATTAGAAGCGTACATTGGTGCGCCTATACGAATAGGCAAAGACGTATTTGGAACTGTTAACTTTTCATCTGCTCAAGAATGCGCTCCTTTTAGCGATGAAGCCTATGATTATATTGAATTATTAGCGCAGTGGTTAGGCTCGGAATTGGCGCGCAATCAGGATAAAGCCAATCTCACTAAAAATAGTGACACTTTATTAAAGCTTGAAAACGTAGCAAATATAGGTACATGGGAAGTCGACCTAATAGAAAATACTATTTTTTGGAGCCAACAAACTCGACGTATTCATCAAGCCGAAGAAGGCTTCACTCCTGATATGAATACCGCTATCGAGTTTTATAAAGCGGGCAAAAGCCGAGATAGTATTAGTATAGCAGTAGAAAATGCGGTGTCTAAGGGTGATAAATGGCATTTAGAGCTGGAAATAGTTACCGCTAAACAGCAAAGCATTTGGGTGTCGACTTTTGGTGAGGCCGAGTTTAATAACGGCCAATGTGTGCGATTATTTGGTACTTTTCAAGATATAACTGAAGCCGTAAAGTTACGCGAAGAGTTAAAACAAAAAAAAGCGCTTGCTGAACAGCTATTAAAAGATAGAAGTATGCTGTTTGCAAAAATTAGTCATGAGCTACGCACTCCGTTAAATGGCATTACGGGTATGTTAGCAACACTCATTGATGAACACGATTATGACAAGCGGGCGGAAAAAATTAAAGTAGCCCTGCGAAGTGCTGATATTTTATTGAATATTATCAATGAAGTGCTCGACTTTTCAAAAATAAATCATGGTGAATTAAAACTGGAACCTCACCACTCCCTACTTAAAACGGTATTTACCGATTTGGTTTCTTTATATTCGGTATTGTTTAGCAATAAAAACATTGAACTACGAGCCACTAACCTCATTCCTAATGATGTTTGGGTATACTGCGACACCTCTCGATTAAGCCAAATTGTCTCTAATTTACTGAGTAACGCATTAAAATTTACAGAGCATGGTTCTGTTTCTCTCGATTCACAGTTAGCATTAGATACAAAGCGCCCTTTACTTACAATTAAAATAACCGATACGGGTCGCGGCATGAGTAAAACGTATTTAAACTCATTATTTAAGCCTTTTACCCAAGAGGTTGATGCTAACAACAATAAAGGTGGCACCGGGTTAGGCTTAGCCATAGTTAAAGAGCTCGTTGGTTTTATGAATGGCAAAATTGAGGTAACCAGTGAGGTTAACGTGGGCACATGTTTTACCTTAACTATCCCAATTGAGCTTGGTAAACAACAAACACAAAAACCTAGCCTTAAATTTATTAATAACCATAGTAATAAGCTCTCGGTTTTGGTGGTTGATGATAACGAAATAAATCGCCTGGTATTAGAATCAGCACTGGATAAATTTAATATAAAATCAGACTTTGCTATTGACGGCCAAGATGCCCTGTTAAAATGCAAACAAAAGCATTTTGACCTTATTTTTATGGATTGCATTATGCCTATCATGGATGGTTTTGAAGCCACTAAGCAACTAAAGGCACAAGGTATCTGTGACTCGCAAGAAACTTATATTGTGGCGTTAACTGCTAATGCATCCTCACAAGATAAACTAAACTGTAAGCAAGCAGGCATGGATATGTTCATAGCCAAACCGTTTAAACTGCCAGCGATAGAAGAAGCAATTACAAATACACTAAAAAGACTGGGCGTAGCCACATTATAACAACGAGTGTCGCCCAGATTAATTTGCACTAAAAACACAAAGGATCATTATGACAAATAAAATCATTGGTATTGTACTTATTGTTATTGGCGTAGCACTTGGTATGTGGGGTTATGATGTTTACGATTCTGCAGCTTCACAAGTTACTCGTGCATTCAATGGCGAAACCCCAGTAGAAGCATGGCTTGGCTTTATTGGTGGCGCAGTTTGTATTTTAGTAGGCCTTACCCGACTTAAATAACACACAAAAAAGCCGCCTTTGGAGAGGGCGGCTTGGGTGAACAAACAGCTATGGGTGAGAGCTGTTTTATCAAGAGGCTTACGCTAAAACGCTATTAAGCAGCATTTTGCTCTGCATCGGGTGTTTGGCGAATTAAGTAGTCAAAAGCTCCTAAGCTAGCAGTTGCTCCGGCGCCCATAGCAATAATAATTTGCTTAAATGGCGTATTGGTCGCATCGCCCGCCCCGTATATACCTGGTAACGACGTTGCACCTTTAGCATCAATGAGTATTTCACCAAATTGACTAAGCTCAAGGTCACTCTCTTTTAACCATTCGGTGTTCGGTATCAAACCAATTTGTACAAATATACCGGCTAAAACTAGCTCCTTACTTTCTCCAGAAACACGATCGGTATAATTAAGGCCTATTACTTTGTTACCATCACCGAGTACTTCAGTAGTTTGTGCATTTTTAATAATAGTAATGTTTTTTAAGCTATTTGCTTTACGAATAAGTACTTCGTCGGCACGTAACGCATCGGCAAATTCAAGCACCGTTACATGCTCTACAATGTTAGCTAAATCAATAGCCGCTTCAATACCTGAGTTACCGCCACCTATTACAGCAACAGGTTTGCCTTTAAATAATGGGCCATCACAATGCGGGCAGTATGCAACGCCGTGGCCTTTATATTGTTGCTCGCCAGGTACATTCATTTCACGCCAGCGTGCACCGGTTGCTAGCACAAGTGATTTAGCTTGTAATACAGCGCCATTTTCTAAAGTAATGTCATATCCATTACTGCTTTTTTGCAGATTTGCCGCGCGTTGGTTGTGCATTACATCAACATCATATTCTTTAACATGCTCTTCAAGCTGAGCCACCATTTTTGGCCCTTCGGTTGCTTTTACCGAAATAAAGTTTTCAATGGCCAATGTGTCAGCTACCTGGCCACCAAATCGTTCGGCAACCACCCCCGTATTTAGCCCTTTACGTGCAGAATAAATAGCTGCCGAAGCACCTGCTGGCCCACCACCGACGACAAGAACATCAAACACTGATTTTTCATTCAATGCTTTGGCTTGGCGCTGTGCACCTTTGCTATCAACTTTATTTAAAATATCGGTTAGGCTCATTGCCCCTTGGCTAAAAGGCTCTCCGTTTAAGTAAACAGCGGGTACAGCCAATATATTTCGTTGTTCTACTTCATCTTGAAACAGAGCACCATCAATCATGGTGGCTTTGATATTGCTATTTGTAGCAGCCATTGTATTTAGCGCTTGAACCACTTGCGGGCAGGTTTGGCAGCTCAAACTAATATACACTTCAAAATTGAGTGTTTGCTCAAGTGTTTGTATTTGTTCAATATCTTCTTGGCTGGCTTTACTAGGGTGCCCCCCCGTATGTAATAGCGCTAACACTAAACTAGTAAATTCATGACCCATAGGTACCCCTGCAAAGGTAATATGAGTATTTTTTTGTGGCGAATGCACCACCATTGAAGGTCTGCGTGCCGTAGAATCTGGATTGTTACTCACACTAAACTTATCGCTTAGTGATGCTAAATCATTCGCTAAACTTTCTACTTCTGTTGACTTTTTGCTGTCATCCAAGGCGATAAGCAGCTCAACAGGCTGAGTCAGCGATTCAAAATGGCTTTTTAATTGGTTCTTTATGTTGTTGTCTAACATGGCTTAGCCCCTTACGGAAAAATAAAACAGCAGAACCCCCATGCCATCAGTGCATGTGCGAATTTTAGAAAAGAATGATGGCGTGGGAGAGTGCCCAGAGAGCCAAGTAGGCTCACTGGTATTAGAGTCATGTTCTACTCTAAATTTAGTGAAGGTAAAGTTTAAATCTTACCAACTAGGTCTAGTGAAGGTGCTAATGTGTCTTCACCTGGCTGCCAAGATGCAGGACATACTTCACCGTCATGCGTGGCAATGTATTGTGCAGCTTGTACTTTACGAACAAGTTCTTTAGCACTACGACCAATACCTAAATCATGCGTTTCAACAACTTTGATTTCGCCCTCTGGGTTCATTACAAATGTACCGCGAAGTGCTAAACCATCATCTTCAATCATTACACCAAAGTTACGTGTAATGCGTCCTGTTGGGTCGCCAATCATTGGGTAAGTAATTTTACCGATAGTGTCTGACGTGTCATGCCAAGCTTTGTGCGTAAAGTGTGTATCTGTTGATACCGAGTAAACCTCTACGCCCATTTCTTGTAACTGTGCGTAATGATCTGCAAGGTCACCTAATTCAGTTGGGCATACAAATGTAAAATCTGCAGGGTAAAAGAAAAAGATAGACCACTTACCTAATACGTCTTTTTCAGTGAGTTCTACAAAGTCACCATTGTGGTAAGCTGTTGCATTGAAAGGTTGTAATTTTGTGTTAATCAATGAAGTGCTCATAGTATTCCTCATTTATGTTTAGTGTATTTAAAAAAGTTAACGCCTTGTGCGTTGGCTTGATTAATACAATAAGGCCATTGAGAAATTAAATAAAATTGATTGTTTAGATTAAAACAATCGATTTTTAAGATTGATGGAGATAAGAAGTTACAATAATTGAATGTGAGCTATCTTAAACTTAAAAATACTAGTTACACCATCAGAAAATGAGATTTTCAAATTCGTTTTCAGGTAAAGCTTTGCTAAACAAAAATCCTTGCCCTTCTTCACACTCAAGCGAAATAAGTGTATCGAGCTGTGCTTGAGTTTCAATGCCTTCACCAACAATCTTTAAATTAAGTGAGTGTGCTAAATGGGTAATTGCTTTCACTATATCTAGGCTTTGCTTATCATCAACCATATCTTTAACAAATGACTGGTCAATCTTTAATACATCAACAGGGAATAGTTTTAAATACGATAGACTCGAATAGCCCGTTCCAAAGTCATCTATCGCTATGCTCAAACCAAGGTTTGAAAGCCCGTTTAATATTCTACTTGTTTCATCAAAATCACTCATTAAAGCGCTTTCTGTCACTTCTAACTCAAGGTAACCACTAGGAAGCTCAGTATCCTCAAGTATTTGCGCTACGCTTTCTATAAATTTAGGATCTGTAAATTGTTTAGCCGCCACATTAACAGCAACTTTAATTGGATGACCTTTATCTAGCCAGCGTTTAGCAGCTCTGCAGCTTTGTTTTAAAACGCTATGACCTAACTTATTTATTAAGCCTGTCTCTTCGGCTAGTGGAATAAAGTGTAACGGCGATATAAAACCGCCCTCCTCATCTCTTAACCTTACTAACGCCTCAGCGCCTATAATTAATTTATTTTTTAGGCAAAGCTTGGGCTGAAAGTGAACTTCCAACGTGTCTTTTTCAAGTGCATTTCTCAAAAGCTTATCTATATTTTGACGTTGATGAAACTCATGTTCTAAGTCATCTGAAAAATAACAAAATCTATCTCTACCGTGCTCTTTGGCTTTATACATGGCTGCATCAGCATGCGACATCATTAATTCGGCAGAATCAGAATCAGTTGGATTAATACTAATTCCCACGCTTATAGTTAAATTAAACTCTCTTCCATCGACACGAAAAGGTTGATGCATTGCATACAAAATATCAGATGCAACAGCATCGACATGACACGTTGATTTAATATCGGGGAGCAATAATACAAATTCATCCCCGCCAACTCGGGCTAAGGTCGTATTTAAATCAACAATAGATTCAAGGCGTTTAGCAACCAGTTTTATGATTTGGTCGCCAACATGGTGTCCCTCGGTATCATTTAAATATTTAAAATGATCAATATCAATTAGCATTAATGCCACAAAAAAACCATTACGCACAGATACCTGACAGGCATGCGCAACGCGATCATGTAATAAAATTCGGTTGGGTAAATCGGTTAATTGGTCATGGTTTGCTAAATGACTCATTTTAACGGCCATCGCAATTGACTCGCTCACATCATGAAAAACTATAATCGCGCCAATAATATTACCTTTTTCATCCCTAATAGGAGAGGCAGAATCCTCAACCCGATGAATTCTGCCATTTAAGCTCGTTAATTGGCAATTAAGCGCCATAGCTACTCTTCGCTGCTCCTTTAAAGCAATAGAAATTGGATTAAGACTTTTATGCTTTGTGGTTGCATCCCGTAGTTGCATAACCTCTGAAATATAATTACCGACAGCTTCATGCATCACCCAGCCGGTCATCATTTCTGCAATCGGGTTCATAAACGTTATTTTTTCGTCTTTGTCAGTTGCTATAACAGCGTCGCCAATCGAGTTGAGCGTAACCCGCAATCTTTCTGATTCAATAGCAAGTAACCGCTGAGAATGCTTTAATTGTTGCTCTTGTGTTTTTAGTTTTAAATGGTTGCCAACGCGCAAACGGCAGACCTTAAGATCGACTGGTTTTTGTATGTAGTCAATCCCACCCAGCTCCAAAGACAAATGCTCAAACTTACTTTCATTATGAGAGGTAATAAATATTACCGTTACACCACTGGTTTCGGGATTGTTTTTTAAGCGTTTACACACTTCTAACCCGCTAATATCTGGTAATTCAATATCTAATAAAATAATTTCAGGTAAAAACTGCTGTGCTTTTTCAATTGCACCAAAACCAGTATCGCTGCATATAACTTCTGCGATATCTGATAAAGCCCCCTCTAGAATCATTAAACTAGAAGGTTCATCATCAACAATAAGCACTCGATGCGCAAAGCTTTGATCTACAGTGGTTAACACAATAAAGTCCCATAAAAAAATTAAACAAACGCGACTAAAGTTTAGCTGAGTTAACCTAAACGTCCATTAATTACCTAAAATAAGTACTAACAATATTAAATTAATTGTGTTAGCTACAAGATGTCTATAATCATCTGCAGTAAATATAAACCAATAAAACCAAAACTCCTTTTTAATAGTAAAAACTTTTTTCTTATTTTTTTTTATTATTAAGCTCAAACTTGATAAATTACCTATAGTTCTCTAGGTTTAATTATAATTAAATAATGGCTAGTTTTTAATTGGAGTAATGGATGCCAATAAATCTTAAAAAAAGGATAATTCGTCAGGTAAGTAATTACACCCTTTTATTCCCTATTTCTTTATCCGCCATAATTACCTTAATTGTTTTAGCCATTATTATTAATGAAGCAAGTTTATCGCGCTCAGTACTTGGCTCTGTAGAACTAGAAATAATAGACAAAAACCAATCTATTAATTCACAAACACAAGAGGTTATTGAAAACTACCGTCGAGATATTCGTTTTTTACACGCAACCCCTCCAATCAAAGGCTTAGCCAGGGCATCAAATAACAAAGGTGTAGACCCACTAGAGAACACCACCTATGCTCAATGGAAAACAAGGCTTGAAATTATATTTGCAGCGTTTTTAAAAAATAACCCAGATTACGAGCAGCTAAGAATCATCAGTACCAACAAAAAAGGACAAGAACTGGTAAGGGTTGATCGCGTTCAGGGCGCTGTAGAGGTTATAGATTTAAATAGGCTCCAAAATAAAGGAGCGCAAGAGTACTTTACGGCCAGTAGTAACCTCTCTGATGGCGAAATGTATCTGTCTGAAATTTCGTTGAATAGAGAGTACGGTAAAATAGAGTTTCCTTATCGCCCGATGTTGAGGCTGTCTATGCCAATTTTTGATGAAAATCAAAATAGATTTGGCTTTATCATAATTAACGTGAATGCTAACAACTTATTAACTCTTTTAAAAAACAGTATTAATACACCATTTCAACTCGCTTTAACTGACAGTAACGGCTATTTTTTATCACACCCAAATAAAGATTTCACCTTTGGTAAAGACCTAGGTAGTGATATTAGCATCAATAATAACTACACTTTTAACCCCGTTGCTAATAGCTCATTGTCGCTTATAAAACCAAAAAATAATGCGCAAACGAGTTATTACACCGCAAGTAAAAAAATCACTTTAGCGCTGGGTGAAAAACAAAACTTTTTATCTAGTCACGTTTTAGCGCCTGTTGAGCATATTAAAAATATTGAAATGGAACGTAGAACAAAGCTCTACGCCTTTTTACTTATTTTGGTTATTGTATTAACTATCATTCTCGCATTTTTCAATCGTAGCCTTCGCAAAAGCCAAGAGCTTGCAAATGCGCGCGCACAATCTGAGGCAATTATAACTGGCTCATCTGATGCGGTAATTGGCATTACCAATAACGGTATTGTCTCTAGTTGGAATAATGCCGCAACTCTGATGTTTAAGCTTGGAGAGTTAGAAGCAATTGGAAAACCAATTAATGATTTAAAAATAATAGATCAGCTAAATTTTAACGAGATAATTGAAAAGTTCACTGATGGTACTCGTCAATTTAAGCAAGACGCTAGTATTAGTAACAGCTCTACTAAACGCTACTTTTCACTCTCTTTATCAGCCATTATCGATCAATTTGGAATGTTTATTGGTATTGCAATAATAGCCAGAGATGTAACCAAAGAGCGCACCATTGAGAATGAAATAATAAAAGTAAATCATGAGCTTGAAAATAAAGTAGCCATTCGCACTAAAGAGCTCAAACAAGCCAGTGAAGTAAAAAGTGCGTTTATTTCTAATATAAGCCATGAAATGCGTACTCCACTTAATGGCATAGTGGGTACTTTAAACTTAATAAAAAAAGAGCCATTGAGTGAAACACAAAAAAACTATTTAGAAATGACCGAAGTTAGTGTGAGTGCTTTATCTGTATTAATAAATGATATTTTGGATTTATCTAAAATAGAAGCAGGTAAACTAGAGTTGAACTTTAAAGAGTTTAATTTAATAAAATTAATCGAAAGCGTTTGTGGCAGTATGGCTGTTAAAGCTCAGGAGAAAGGCCTCGAATTTGTTTTAGATGTTGTTAATTTAAAATGTAAAACGATTAAAACTGACCCCCATCGTTTTTCACAAATCCTGACTAACTTAGTAAATAATGCGATTAAATTTACTGAAACTGGGTTTATAAAGGTCACTGCTTATTGCGAGCAAACAAGCAGTGATAATGTGACTGTTCACGTAAAAGTTACCGATAGCGGTGTGGGCATTGCACAAGAAAACCAGAGCAAATTATTTACCGCCTTTTCCCAAGAAGACAAAAGCGTGGCATCTAAATTTGGTGGAACAGGGCTAGGGCTTTCTATATGCAGACAGCTTTGTAGCCTTCTAGGCGGAGAAATTAGCTTTGAGTCAGAAAAGTCACTAGGTAGTAGTTTTCATATAAAACTAACACTAAGCAACGCTGATACAACTCATTATAGTTTTGCCCCACGATTAAAAAACAAAAGCTTTGCTATTGTTAGTAAAAATAACGAGTTGGCCAACA
This sequence comes from Pseudoalteromonas sp. BSi20311, assembly GCF_000239875.1. Classification (NCBI taxonomy): domain Bacteria; kingdom Pseudomonadati; phylum Pseudomonadota; class Gammaproteobacteria; order Alteromonadales; family Pseudoalteromonadaceae; genus Pseudoalteromonas; species Pseudoalteromonas sp. BSi20311. The sequence continues at coordinate 12,170 of NZ_BADU01000192.1, forward strand.
GCATAAATAATTTAATAGCTGCTTTTTCGGGAAATCGTTTTTCAGCTGAACAATTACAACAATCTCTTGTTTCAGATGATATAAAAAACGTACCTTTACCTGACTTTATACTTATTGAACAAGACGACACATTGTTAAAACGTTTAGATGAAATGTGGCCAACTATTGCTAATCATCATGTAATTAAAGTTATTTTATTAGCAAATCGCGGTTATCCTCAAATTAGAACAAGACACGTGCAAGCCAGCTTACTTTCTAAACCAATACTTATTTCAGAGTTTTTAAAAACAGTAGCCGATGAACGCAGCCTTGAAGATAAAATAAGTGCTGGTAGCAGCAATGTTAATATTAACAAACGCCGTGAATCAGACTCAGTTAAAACTGATAATTCTGACTTTAAAGGGGCACATGTTCTTATCGTTGATGATAACGATATAAATATAGAAGTAGCCGCGGGTATATTGTCATGTTTATCTTTAGAGATAGATACCGCGTCAAATGGCCAACAAGCAGTAGAAAAACTTGTTAACTCGGTGGCCAATAATCATCAATACCACTGTGTATTTATGGACTGCCAAATGCCTATATTGAATGGTTATGATGCAGCAAAACAAATAAGAGCTGGTGAAGCAGCGCCTCAAAATATTGATATTCCCATAGTCGCTATGACTGCTAATGCAATGATGGGTGAAAGGCAAAAATGCCTAGATGCAGGTATGAGTGATTACATCACTAAACCAATCTCTGCAGAAGTATTAGTTGCAACGGCTACAAAGTGGTTGTCTTCAACTTTTATAAAAGAAGCTCTATTGGAAAATAATCAGCTAAAAAAAATTAATAAACCAATCCCTGATACTTTAGATAGTCAAAGTTTACCTGATTGGGATAAAGATAACGCGCTATCTCGGTTATTAAATAATGAAGAGCTACTTATAAAAGTATGTGAATTATACCTTCAGAGTACACCAAAGAAGCTAGAAGAACTTGAGGATGCAATAAATAACAATAATTTATCGCAAATATCAAAACTAAGTCATGGCTTGAAAGGTTCATCGGGTGATGTCGGTGCAGCTAACTTGCATAAATTATTTGATGAATTAGAAGTAATGGCCAGTGAAAATGCCATGGGTAGTATGAAGAATAAATTAGAGCTCATTCAAACTAGCTACAAAAAACTCGAATCAACGATTAACAGCTACTTAGAGATACAACCCAGTAGTTAGCATTTTAGTGGTGATAATGAATAAACCACTGAAAATATGTATTGCTAATTAAAGTTAAAAGCGCCTAAAGGCGCTTTTAATTTTTGAGTGTATTGCTAACCAATACCACCAAAAAATATAAAAGCACATAGGATATTTATTCTTACTCGCTATACTGGTCAATTATAACTTTTAAACTATTGAATTCTATAGGCTTGTTTATAGTGTTAGTTATACCCGCTGCCACGTACTCAGGCTCGTCTTTTTCAGTGATGTTTGCAGTAACGGCAATAATGGGTACATCGTGGTAATTGGCTAGTTCCCTAATATATTTAGTTGCCAAAAGCCCGCCCATTACCGGCATTTGAATATCCATCATAATTAAATCAAATTGTTGTTTAGTACATAGCTCAAGCGCTATTTCACCATTATCTGCCACGGTTATATGTTTAATACCCATTGCTTTTAAAAAGCTTTCTAGCACGATTTGATTTACCGGATTATCTTCGGCAATTAATACCTGCACATCTTTATTTTTAATAGTTACATCGGGTAATTGTGCTTGTTGTTTAACGTTTGTATTTGCAATGGGAATATTAAGCCTTAGCTGAAAATAAAATCTCGAACCCTTATCCAATTCACTTTCTACTTGTAAATTACTGCCCATTAAGTTTAATATTTTACTAGAAATAGTTAATCCAAGTCCTGTACCGCCAAAACGACGTGTTGTTGAAGTGTCTGCTTGGGTAAAAGCATCAAATAACGTTTTTATACTGTGTTGTGAAATACCTATACCACTATCGATAACGCTAAATAGTAACACCACCTCATTGTTATTTTTCTCTTTTAGATCAACAGACAAGGTTACTGTTCCAAGCTCTGTAAACTTAAATGCATTCCCCAATAAGTTCATTAGCACTTGTTTTAAACGGGTTTCGTCGCCTTGTACCAAATCAACAGAATCTACTTTTTCTTTTACTATTTTAAACTCTATATTTTTATGGTCGGCTTGCGATTTAAAAATTTGTTCCAGCTCATACAATAAAGCACTTAATTTAAACTCTCTGTTTTCTAGTAGCATTTTATCGGCATCGAGCTTACTTAAATCGAGAATGTCATTAAGAATAACCAATAAACTCTTACCTGAAGAGCTAATAACCTCAATCATGCGCTTTTGTTTAGCATCGAGTTCGGTATTACTCACTAGCTGTACCATGCCTAAAATACCGTTCATGGGAGTGCGTATTTCATGGCTCATATTAGCTAAAAATTCAGATTTGATTCGGGATGTTTCCTCTGCCGCTTTTTTGCTTCAACTAGGCGCTCGTTTAGCACTCTAAATTTATTTGCTGCTTGGGCTAAAAATCCTATTTCATCTTCACGGTTAATATCAGCTATGTTTGCTGAGAAATCACCATTTAAAAATGATCTAAAACTAACGGTGAGTCTGTTAATCGCTTTAATAATATGAAAGTGAAAAAATAAAGCAAAAAGAATAAACAAGGTAACAGACAAAAATAACGACACTTGAATAACAGTTTGCGCGGCATTAATGCTCTCTTGACTGGTTTGCGAAATATCACTAAGCAACAACAATGCATCTTCTTGCAATTTTTTGGCAAGTGCTGAAAATTCAACCGAATCACCGGCAATAACAATATTGCTTAAGGTTAAATAATTTCTATTGGCTTGAATGGCCTGAGCAAATAAAGACTCGAATTTAGTTGTTAAACTATTTAGTTGCTCGACCTTGTTTTGGCCAATCATTTTGTTTGTAGCGCCACTGTTGGTTAATTGTTTAATTAATTTTAGCCGCTGTTTTACTTGGCTACGTTTGGCGTAATCACGTTGAGTTAAAAACAGGATTGAATTGCGGTACAGATGATGCCAATGATCCTTTAGCTGAAACAATAATAAGTCCTTGTCCAGCCTGGCCGTTTCTCCATCCCTGCTTGCTAAGGTAGTCAATGCTAATTCGTAGGTATTTGGTAGCTGTTGCTCAATAATTTTAGACTTTTCATCATATCGTTTTTTAAGACTATCGATACTTTTGCCATAATTTAAAACCAATGATTGCATGGCGTTTAATGAATTTTTAATCTCGGGTTGCTGGATTCGCTGTTGTGCTTCAATTAACCGCGCTTGAATACTTTGATGAGTGCTTTTTATTTTATCAAAAATAACCTCGCTACCCGACACACCATAAACAGAAATATCTCGCTGAATCTGTAAAATATCTTTGTTAATTTCAAATACAACAACTGACAGCCCATTAATGTTCAATACATTTTTACTGGCTTGCTCTATTTTGTCGGTTCGCTCATTAATAACAACGTAAACTATTATTTGTATTAAAATAAAAATAGCCAACGAAGATAATACTTTAATAGATAAAGAACCAATTAACTGTTTTAGCATTCAATTCCCTTATGCGTTTAGTAGTTCAAACCATTTATCTAAACTGTAATCGTAGTTATCCATCACTGTATTCCACACCGCAATATTAGAAAAGCGCTTTTCATAGCTGCCGCCATCGCGAATTTGCCCTGGCATAATTATATTTTTGCCATCGGTACCCGCTAGTGGTTGAGTCGCTTCTTTGCCATCGTACCAATAATCCCATTCGGGGGTGGTAATTATTTCTTTGCTACGTTCTGGATTAGAAATGTAATAACCTTGCTTTGAAATAAATGCACCAGGCCATCCCGATAACCACCAGTTCATATATTCATAAGCGGCGTCTTTTACGTGCCCTACCGTATTAGCAGAGAGACACATCACCCCATGCCATGCTCGATACCCTTCTTTAGGAGATGCATTAACTACTGGTAAACCTTGGGCTCTACATGCAGTCACCCCCGGTGAAAATATGCTTTGAATATGCACGCGCTTTTTAAGCATAAACTCAACTGATTGTGGAACAGATGTCCAAAACCCTGAGAAATGCCCTGCTTGCTTTTTATTAATTAAAATTGCAAACAATTTGTCTATTTCTACAACACTCATATTGGCAATATTATTAAATGTCATCAGCCCTTGTGCTTGGGCTGCCAATGCGGCATCAAAAATGCCTATGGTGGGGGCATTTACCAAACCTACATAGCCTTTATTACTCTCCTCAAGTAACCAGCCCCACGATTCAGTCTCGTAAGCCACGCCCTTAGGTATAAAATTAGTGTTATAGCCAAATGAATCTACATTGTGAACATAAGGCATAAAACTTATTTGATCAGTGGCCTGGCTTCCAAGTGAGCCATCTTGTTGAACATATAAAATTTTATTGGGCGCATCGCCTGCGCCTAGTTTTGCTGTCGGAACTAACTTGCCGGTTTTGGTTAGTGGATTTATTTCCTGCCAATATTTTAGTCTTTCTACTTCAATTGGTTGAATAGCATTGGCTTGCCACAATATATTAATTGAGTCAGACCATTGTTCATATAAATCAAATGAAGAGGGATCGGCGGCTGCTTTTTGTAAAACGGCCGCACTCCCCATAGGGGTAAATTCAATATTAATACCGAGCTCTTGCATGGCACGGACCCTAAGCTCTTCTTGTAAAGTTACATGCGTGCCCATGACTCTGAGCGTAACCGGTTTTTTTGCAAACACATACGGCGCTTTAAATGCGACAGCAGAGGTCGCAGCACCGACCGCTAATGTACTTAAAAATTTACGTCGAGTGACATTGTTAGCCATACTAATCATCCATTTAGTGATTCCCACAATCAGTATAGGTAATAATCGAATAATCACTAACTTAGCGCTTAAAAAACCACTATTTTAATATAATGAGTGATCGTCATAAATAACATGGTCGTTTAAGCATTGTGTAAATTGTTTGAGATAACTCTATCTATCCTTGTTACACTAGCAGTGTTGAAATACCTACTCGATTAAGGCGCTTACCCATGGAAAAATTTGTTAATCACATTCAACTAGGCTATTTAGGCTTACTGCCGTTTTTAGGCTGTGTGGGTTGGCCACTTATGTTTGGCAGTAACAGTGTCAATTTAGAGTTTTTTAGTTTTTACAGCATCGCTATTTTAGCGTTTATGGCGGGTAATTTATGGCATGCAGGGCAACAAAGTTTTGCCGATGCCATTAAAGCTGTGCTTCCGGTCATTCCTATTCCGTTTTTATCATTTTTGCCGATTGAGTGGATGCTTGCGTGGCTAGGCGCGAGTTTTTGGTTGGTACTGCTTTTCGAAAAAGCGTCGATTCATTGGCAGGGTTATCACAAAGATTACCAAAAAATGCGCTTTGTGCTCACATCTGTGGTGTTTGTGTGTCATATCTTAATTATTGGTATGAGTATTTACCCTAAATAACACGCCATTACTTAACCATTGCTCTGTAATAGGGTAACATCCGCGCACTGTATTGAGAGGACACCCCATGATAGACCAATTGCGCCAACAGCTTACTGACCTTGGTGAGAATTTTGTAGAAAAAAACGCCGCTTTTAAAATTAAAGTGATCCCTTTTTTTTGTGCCATAAGCATAAAAAAAGATCATAAAAGCGAAGGTCGTCTTTCTTTTTATTCAAATCAACTCATTGAAATACTAATGGTTGTGTTGTTTGTATTGTTTGGTTTATCTATATTTGATCCTGATGCAGGATTTACCCATGGTCCTATCCATATTGTTTTTGCTATTTTGATTACCTTTAACCTCATTTTAAAACAGGTTGCTATTGAAGGTTTAAAAACACGTTTAGCTATGTACCGATTGCATCAAACACCTCAGCAAACTGATGAGCCCGAAAACCCAAACACATCTTCACGCTGATATGTATTTAAATCCAGATTGGACCATACTTACGGTAGGTGATGGCGATTTATCGTTTTCAAATGCGCTTTATCGTCATATTAAGCCAAAAAAGTTAGTGGCATCCACTTACGACGACCAATCAACTATTGAGCAAAAATACCCAGACAATGCGCTCAATGCTTTAAAGTCGCAAAAGGTAGAAGTACTTAATAGCTTTGATGTAACCAACCCACAATGTTGGCAAACGCTCGGCCAGCATTTACATAGTTTTGATGTGGTTATTTTTCAATTTCCGCTTATTCCTGCGTTTGTTGGTCGCGATGCATTTGAACACAATACACGCCATACCAGCATGAACGTACTTAACCGCGCATTACTGCATCAATTTATAAAATACGCCAATGAGTTTGCTTTAAATACACAAGGTGCAGGGCTATGTTTCATCACTTCAAAAGATGTTAAACCTTATCGAGAATGGAATATTGAAGGCAGTTTAAATACCCATTTAAACGCACAATATCAAGGGCAAATGCCATTTGATATTAGTCACTTTAATGGTTATAAAATTCGCAATGTTGACCGTGATAAACACGTTAAAGACACCAGCGGCATTACCTATGTATTTAGTGAAAAACCCTTACCTGAACTGGCTAGCTTGTTAACTTTGCCTGCTTACTTATCCGATAATTATTGCTCGCTGTGTCGTGTAGGGCCGTTTTTAGCTTACGAGGATAAAAGCAAGCATTTTGCTGCTAAAAAACACCTGCAAATGATCAAACTAGAGCAAGACTGGCAGCAATGGTTAACAGCGTTTTATAAGACAACTTAAATTGCTTGCTTAATTAAATCAGCCGCTTTTTCTGCAATGGCTATCACACCAGCATTGGTGTTGCCGGTAATTATATGCGGCATAATTGAAGCATCAACCACACGCAAATTTTTCACGCCATGTACTTGTAGATGGCTATTCAATACCGCCATGGGATCTTGCCCCATTTTACAAGTGCCTACAGGGTGATATTCAGTCTCAGCCGTTTGCCTAATATACTCAATAAGCTGCTCATTATTGTTAATATCTAGCGGGTAAACCATATTACCTCTAATTACATCAAATGCTTCACTTTGCATAATCTGCAGTGTTTTTTTAAGCCCCGCTAACATCACGTTTAAATCATCGGGGTGGCTTAAATAATTAGGATCAATAAGTGGTGCACTCAAGGGGTTGGCATCGGCTAATCGAATCGTGCCACGGCTTTTAGGTTGCATAATACTACAGTGAATACTATAACCATGGCCTAGGTGCAGTTTACGGCTATGGTCATCCACCAGCCCAATTACAAATTCAAGCTGTACGTCGGGTACTTTTGAATTGGAAAATAGCTTTATAAAGGCATGTGATTCTGCAAAATTACTAGTAAGCTGCCCTTCACGTTTGGCAAACCAATCAACGCATCCTTTTGCAATATTAAACGCCCCACCCGCACTTATACCAAATGTGCCTTTACTGTATTTAGCTTTATACAATGGCACAACAGTTAAGTGGTCATGAAGGTTCTCTCCAACACCAGAAAGCTCGTTTACTATTTCAATATTATGCTGCTTTAGTTGCTCTTTAGGGCCAACTCCCGATAGCATTAAAATTTGCGGTGAGTTAATTGCGCCAGCGCTTAAAACCACCTCTTTTTTTGCATGCAATACAACGGCCTTATTGTTTATAGAAACAGAGACTCCGGTTGCAGTTTTATCGCAAAAAAGCACTTTATTAACGTGTACTTTGCTAAGCACAGTTAGGTTTTTTCGGTTTAAATGGGGGGTTATATACGCTTTTGCCGCGCTACAACGCTCACCTTGATGTTGAGTCACTTGCGATAACCTTGCACCCACTTGCTGCCCTGCGTTTATATCGCCATTGTGCGGTACACCTTGTTGTTCGCAGGCGTTTAAAAACAGCTGATTTACTGGGCTTGGCAGGCTTAAATCCTGCACATGCAAAGGACCATCAACCCCGTGTACATCACTTTCACTAAAGGTTTTATTATTTTCAGCTTTAATAAAATAAGGCAATAAACTCTCATAATCCCAGCCCTCATTGCCCAGTGCAGCCCAACTATTATAATCGTGCTTATTACCTCGAATATAAACCATGGCATTAATGGAACTTGAACCGCCAAGCACTTTGCCACGAGGCATAAATCCGCAGCGATTATTAAGTTCTTTTTGAGGTACCGTATTGTAATGCCAGCTATTAATGCCATAAGGCACGCTTGCAGCAACCCCTGCAGGCATTTGAACCATTGCACCTTTATCACTGCCGCCCGCTTCAATTAAGCACACACTAACATTTTTATTTTCAGATAATCGCGATGCAATAACGCAGCCTGCACTGCCTGCGCCAACAACAATGTAATCAAATGTAGTGATATGCATACTTATTCTCCAATTAAAAAACCAGTTTGCATGGAACATCGAATAAAAACTTGTTATTTTTAGACATCCTCACGCAAAAGTATATTTTATGAGCCGTTTGATTAGAGCCACTTCTTTACAAGGAATAGACCATTTAATTGCAGAACTTGGGGGAGATTTCGCTGCCATAATGCAGCAGTGCGCCATTAATGTGGACTTTAATAAACTAGAGCAAGAGACCCTTACTTACCGCGCATATGCACAGCTATTAGAGCATTGCGCGAATACACTAAATTGTCCAAATTTTGGTTTAAAACTAGCAAGCCTGCAAAGCTTTGATATTTTGGGCCATATTGCAATAGCCGCTCAAACAGGCACTAATTTAGCCGAGGCGCTAGATTGGGTGATAAAATATTTACACTTGCATACGCCAGCGCTTAATTTAACCACTCATCCACTTGATGATAATAAACACGTGTTTTTATCATTCGCTATAAATCTCAGGCCATTACCAGCAATAAACCAAGTAATAGAGCTCACCATTGCATTGGCCATTGCTACCTTAAAAAATATGAGTAATGGTCGCTGTAAGCCACAAAGTGTATTTTTACCTCATACCCTAGGCGCAAATAAGCAGACCTACCATCAGCATTTTGGGTGTAAGGTTATTACCCATAGAAATAGCGCCGGTGTATTAATTGCCAAACAAGACTTAGATTTAACACTTAACATAACTAAGCAACATAAAACCCAAGCAGCACTTAACTTTTTAGCTGAAAATAATGCCCATAGTCAATCTTTGCCTGCTCAGGTAAGCGCGCTTATTCGCATTATGCTGCCGATATTTCAAAGCGCTAATAATACTATTGCCGCTGCGCTTAATATTCACCCTCGCACCTTGCACCGAGAACTTAAAAAGCACGATACTAGTTTTGTAAAGCTCAAAGACGCCACTCGCCGCGCCTTATGTGAGCACTATTTATTACAAAACCAATTGTCGGTGACTCAAATTTCAGAGCTTTTAGGTTATCAGGAGCAAGCTACGTTATGTACTAGCATTAAACGTTGGTTTAATTGCTCTGCCCGCGCATTTAGAGCCAAACATTGTTAAACTGCGCTCTTGTTTAAAAACAGCAAAGGCTATTCATGAATTTTGTAATTGTAGGTACTAATTTTATTAGCGACACGTTATTGGCAGCGGCTAATACACTCAGCAATTTTAATTTATACGGTATTTGCTCTCGCCAAATAAGCAGCGGCGAGCGCTTTTTAGCTAATCATCCAACAAATACCGATGCTAAAATTTTTACCTCTATTGATGCTGTGTGCCAAGATGAACAAGTAGACGTAGTTTATATAGCGGCGCCAAATAGCCTGCACAGTGCATATACAATACAGTGTTTAAAAGCGGGCAAACACGTATTAGGCGAAAAGCCCTCAGCGGCTAATAGCAAGCAACTTGCGGCTATTTTAACTGCGGCAAAGCAGCATCAGTGCCTTTATATGGAAGCGATGATGACAACGCACTTACCTAATTTTGCGCACTTACAAGCTGCCTTAAAAAGAATAGGCACACCACGTAAGTTTATTGGTCAATTTAGTCAGTACTCATCACGTTACGACAAGTATAAAAATGGTGAGCGCCCTAATACTTTTTTACCTGAATTTGCTAATGGTGCCTTACTAGATTTGGGTATTTACCCACTTTATCTCGTTATTGCATTATGGGGAGCACCACGCTCTGTTCACGCCAGCGGCGTATTACTTGAAAGTGGTGTGGATGGTGCAGGCGATGTGCTTTTAAATTATCCCGACAGACAAGCGGTGATCAGCTATTCGAAAATTTCACAAGGCGAAAATATCACTGAAATTCAGGGGGAATTAGGTCGAATTAGAATTGAAGCCGTGTCGCAGCTTAAAAAAGTAGAGTTTATTGCTAACAATGGTCATAAAGAGCTTATTAGCACGGAATTTGACGAGCACTTTATGAAGTACGAACTCGAGAACTTTATCAATACCATTGAGCAAAATCAGGGAGAGTCTAGCGTTAATACTCATCAGCTTTCTGTCGATGTAATGCAAGTACTTGATACCGCACGCGCACAACTTGGTGTTGTTTACCCAGCAGATTTATCCTCTGAATAAAACAAAAACTACCGGCTAAGCGATAAGCGTATTTTATCGCTTGGCCTTTGAGACACTTTACTAAACACTGCTATTTTGAATTAAGCTTAAAAAGATCACAAAATTTGACTTACCTCTGAGATCAAAAGCAGGTAACATGCCGCCAAAATTCATCGCAATCTTTAAGGACATCCATGCAAAAATCAACCAAAGATCTATTACTGGCTATTTTATGCATATTGCTAGCAATGATGACGATTCAGTCAGGCGCGTCACTGGCTAAACAGCTTTTTCCTATTGTTGGGCCTGAGGGCACAACCGCCTTACGTTTGGGATTTTCGGCCGCTATTCTGTGTTTGATTTTTAAACCGTGGAAACACTTCCCCGTTGCTAGCCAACGCTTACCCATATTAATTTATGGCTTAAGTTTAGGCGGCATGAATATTCTATTTTATTACGCGATAGAACGTATCCCATTAGGTATTGGGGTTGCGCTTGAATTTACAGGCCCATTAGCTGTCGCGTTGTTTTCTTCTCGCAGAAAACGTGACTTATTTTGGGTTGCCTGTGCAGTGGCCGGTATTTTATTACTTTTACCTGATATGAAAGGTCAAGACAGCCTTGATCCAGTCGGTGTAGTACTCGCACTTGCGGCGGGTGCCTGTTGGGCTGGCTATATTTTATTTGGTAAAAAAACAGGCAGTCAAAGCTCTGGTGGCGCAACGGTTGCGATGGGCATGACAATATCAGCCATTGTGCTGGTACCTTATGGCGGCATTTCACAAAGTGCTGCATTTACTTGGGATATTATTCCATTAGGTATTGCTATCGCCGTGCTTTCAAGCGCCCTGCCTTATACTCTTGAAATGATTACTTTACGTAATATGTCGCCACAAGGTTTTAGTATTGTAATGAGCCTAGAACCTGCAATTGCAGCACTCGCTGGCTTAGTTATTTTAGGTGAACTGCTAAGCATTTGGCAGTGGCTGGCTATTTTACTGGTGATTATTGCCTCGGTAGGCAGTTCAATGTCTAATGGTAAAAAGCAGCCTGCTGCTTAGAGTTTAATAATTTAATTGCGTCATGAACTATCATGGCGCAACTTCTCATCTCCTATTTTACAACTCCCTCTTAGTATAATTAAGCCTACGCCTCACCTAACTTTGAATTATAACGTCTTTATATAACTAGCTATTGTACTTATAACAATAAGCATTAACTTTTTGTGTGCATTATTTATACAAACACTTTGTTTTATTTAAACTTTAAATTTAAGCAAAAACCCGCAACCTAATTTTTATTCTAAAAAAGTGAATTAAAATTCATATTTTTATTTCCATCAACAAAACTCCCTGATATTATTAGCGCTCATTTATTAACGTACTCAATCTAACTGGGATCAATTTTTATGTTTAAACCAAGCCTGTTAACCTTGGCTGTATCAAGCGCACTGAGCGGTGTATTATTTAGCGATAATGCAACAGCACAAGAGCAAATTATTGAAAAAAATAAATCGCTTGAAGTTATTGAGGTTACAGCAACACGCCGAAGTGGCTCTATTCAGGCTGCGCCTCTTAACATTACTGCGCTTGATGCCGATGTAATGAAAGACCAAAATATCAGCGAATTAGCCGATGTAGCGCGTTGGGTGCCAGGTTTAACAATTACTGATCAAGGTGGTCGCTCTGGCTCGCCTATTATTGTGCGTGGATTAAATACAAATTCATCAGGCCCTTCATCAGATGGCGGCACGGTAGCCACTTACATTAACGAAATTCCAGTATCGGTAGATATGCGCCTTGTTGATGTAGAACGAGTGGAAGTACTTATTGGACCGCAAGGCACATTGTATGGCGCAGGCACATTGGGTGGCGCTATTCGTTACATGCTTAAAGAGCCAGAGCTTGATTTTATATCAGGTGAAGTATTTGGTGATGTTTTTCAAACTCAAGAAAGTGATTCGGTCGGTGGCGAAACTGGTTTTATCTTCAATTTACCATTGATTGAAGACAAACTGGCGGTACGTACCAGTTTAAATATTTATGAAGACCCAGGGTTTATTGACTACGCCTACACCGTTCGTGAACCAGGTGTGTCGATTACCGACCCTGATTGGACAAACCTTGATGCGGTTAATAGTAATCTTAAAAATGTAAAAGACGCCAACGGTGAAACCACCACAACTGGGCGTATTTCATTGCGTTACAAGGCAAACGAGTCATTCGAAGGCACATTAAACTACTTCTATCAAAAGCAAGACACCGAAGGCCGCTCAATTGTTCATCACAATAGCCTTAACGAAAATAATGGTTTAAATGATCGTATCGGCAAATACGAGTCAGCGTACCGTTTTGAAGAGCCACGGGAAAAAGAAGATCAATTACTGAGCCTCGAACTTAAAGCCGACTTAGGTTTTGCCGAACTGGTATCAGCTACCGGTATTTCACACTTTGAAGCCGATGGTCAACGCGACCAAACTGATCTTTTAATTCGTTTAGACTATGGCTAAGAAGAGTTTCCTTCGTTTTCAGCGTTTACTCGTGAATTAGACGAAGTCGATACCTTCACTCAAGAGCTACGTTTGGTCTCACAAAGCGATAGCGACCTAAGCTGGATTGTTGGTGGTTTTTACAACAAAACCGACACTGATGCATCAAGCAGAGAGTTTACGCCAGGCTTTGATCAGTTCGCAGTTGATAATTTTGGTGGCGCACAGCTAAGACCAGACTCTTTAGAGTATTTAGAAATTACTGGCAGCAAAGTCACTGAGTCTGCACTTTTTGGTGAAGTGGGTTACCAAGTAACCGATAAATTCGACATTACCATTGGCGCGCGCTTTTACGAATACGACGTAGAATCAAAAGCGGCTTTTGATTTCCCATTAGCAAATACCTTGTATGAAGGTGCTGCACCTGATGCAATTTCAGTTAACTTTGAAGAAAACGAAGCCGGTGACAACGGTAATCTGTTCAAATTTAATGCTAAATACCAATTTACAGATTCAGTAATGGCGTATGCAACCATTAGTGAAGGCTTTAGAATTGGTGGCTCAAATGGCTTAGTGCCTTGCCCAACACCTCTACCTGAGGACCAACAAACAGGCTGTGGTACACCAGATGAAATGCTATACGATGCCGATACAACCACCAACTATGAGCTAGGCTTTAAAAGTACCTGGATGAGAAGCCAGCTACACTTTAATGCTGCACTATTTAATGTAGATTGGGATAACGCACAAATTGCCGGTGCAACAACAGTAGGCCAATTACCGTATTTATCAAATGCTGGTAGCGCAAATGCGAAAGGGATTGAAATTGCCACGCGTGCAATTTTATCAGACTCGTTTACTGCCTATGCAACTTATGCCTATACAAAAGCAGAACTAACCTCAGACGCTCCGTATTTATTTAATGCCGATGGCACTGATGGCGCAAAAGATGGCGACCGTTTACCGGGCTCACCTGAGCACCAGTTCTCTATGGGGATTAACTACCAAACAGAAGTATTTAACGACAAAACCCTTGATATTAACTATGGTTTAACCGCACAAAGTGATGTAATTTCAAAAGTAGGCCTACGTGACAACGGTGAAGCACTCCCGGGTTATAGCTTAAGTAATATTTCAGCTAAATTAACCGCCGATGCATGGTCGACTACTTTATATGTAGATAACCTATTTAATAAATATGCGGTTACTTCTGTTCGTCGCTCAGATGCGGATATTACAACAGCGAATGGCGCAGACATACAACGTAACTATGGTTACTATATTAATCGCCCGCTTACT
>NZ_BADU01000191.1:0-6896 GCF_000239875.1 Pseudoalteromonas sp. BSi20311
GCTATTGGCGGTTATATTGATGCGCGAGTAATTAATACTCAAGGTCAAAATGAAGTGGTTAATGGTGCCTCACGAATTAATTTTGATTTTAAACGTCAATTAAAGAATGGCTGGGAAGCGCTGACCAAAATTGAATGGGGCGTAAACCCAGTTGGTAGTAGTGATATTGTGTATAACAACCGTTTTGAGTCAATTCAGGATGAGTTTTTATATAACCGTTTAGGCTATGCTGGTTTAAAGCACGACAAATACGGCCAAATTACCATTGGTAAACAATGGGGTGCATGGTTCGACGTAGTATATGCAACTAACTATAGCTATGTTTGGGATGGCAACGCCGCCGGTGTGTATACCTATAACAAAGACGACGGTGCTGTAAATGGTACTGGCCGTGGCGATAAAACATTGCAATACCGTAATAGTTACGGTGATTTTGATTTTAGCGTACAAACTCAGTTAAAAAACAGCGCATTTTACACTTGTGATGTAACGGATATTACAGAGTCACAATGCCAGGCTAATTTTGAATCGGGCGATACTGCTGCGCAACAAGTTGAATTTAACTATACATTTGGTGGTGCAGTAACTTATAACGTGACTGATAAGCTAAAACTGACCGCGGGTATTAACCGCGGCGAGTTTGAATTAACTTATGGAGACGGAACAACTCGTTCAGTTGACGATTTAATTTACGGTGCGGGTGTTATTTGGGGCAATATTGATGCGCCAGGTTTATATGTAGCAGCTAATATAAACAAAAACGAAAACCACGATACAGATAACATTGGTCGCTTAATTGAAGATGCAATTGGTATTGAAACATTTGTGTCGTATCTTTTTGAAAACGATTTTAGACCATTTATTGCATACAACTTGTTTGACGCTGGCGACGATTACGTTATTCAGCCAAATTTCAATGCTGATCCTAATGATGTATTTAAACGTCAATTTGCTGTTATTGGTGTTCATTACTTAATAGATGAAAACACCCAACTTTATGTAGAAGCACGTAAAGACTTTGGTGATTTTGAAAGTGATAATAAACAACAGCAAGCACAAATGGAACAGTCAGAAGATGACGGTATTGCTTTTGGTTTTAGATACGTTCTTTAATGGCCTGTTGAGCTTTCAAGCTTAAAATCGCAAAGCTAAACTTAAAGCCCTGCAAAATAGCAGGGCTTTTTATTTGTTTTACTGAAGATTTTACTACTTTTTCTTAAATGCTTTTTTTAACGCACGCGTCCCCTCTTTTGGCCCTAGAATAAGCCACAAAAAAACAACCCCACCTGGGACTAAAACTGCTTTTAGGATTGGGCCGAGAATAAAAGAATAAAAATAAATAAGTGGAATAAAAAGTACATAACCAATAACACGTTTGATAAACTCCATGTATCACCTTTAGATTAATTGAGCATGCTCACAAATTTAATTGAGCGCGCTCAGTTAATCAAGTGCTAATTTAGGCCCAACTTCCAACAAAGATATAAAGCGTTGAATAGTATGAGTAAAAAAGAAAAAACACGGGATAAAATTTTAGCTTCAGCATGGGAGCTTTTCTTATTACAAGGTTATGACCACACATCAACAAGGGAAATTGCTGTTGCAGCTAATGTGGCAGTGGGTACGGTGTTTAGCCATTTTGAAAATAAAATTGATTTGCTTATTGCAGGTATGCAGCAACAAATTGAAGTTATTATTGAGCAAGCAAAGCAGTCAGATACTCAGCGACCTCCTCGATTAAAGTTACGCCACTACGCTCACCCCCTCTACTCCTTTTATTGTGAAAACAGTGAATTTAGTAAATTACTAATTAGCGACATTATTTGGCGTGCTGATTTTTTTAAAGCACAAATGGATGAATTTAAAAAACTGCTATTTAGTGAACAACCAGAATTTGATGAAACAAAAGCAAGTGTGATGATGGACTGCTATTTTATGACCCTGATCACAGGTTTAAACGACGAGCTACCTAATGCAGAAAGCATGTTAAGGCAATTGAGCAACAAAATTGCATTGTTGTAACGTCAATTAATAAAAGGCTTGAGTTTAATTCTGTGAAGTACTAAAACACTAATGGAAAATCCGATGTTAGCTGCAATCAACGTGTGTTATTTGAACATCTAAAGAATGACATTTTTGCTTCGATCTGGTTTTCCTGCGGCTGCACAACTCATTTAATAAAACGCGTAGTATAATTAACAACAAACGATCAACGCACATAAATAAACCCACATAAATAAACCCACATAAATAAACCCACATAAATAAACCCACATAAATAAACCTACCCCCCTTCCTCTGGTTATCGTTCTTAAGATTAATCAATTGCTGAGATTGCCTTTAATATAAATTTAGTATGATGTGTTCTTTTATCTATTACCCACCAGCAATAAATTCTAAATATGGCTATATTTAAATTAAAGCGGTAACTGATTAATTAAACGACGTGTTAGTTTGCGAGCCTAAGAACTCGGTATAATTTAATAGTGCTTTATCTACACTCAGTGCAGGGGTTTGATTATGATCAGCATTTATGTTAATTGTATTTCCCCATTTAAGCCAGCTGTTTGGATGTTTTGCTAAACTAGTAACTAAATTATTATATGCAGCTAACATTAGGGAATGTTCTGCCCCACCAACAGTGATATATAAAAATGTTGGCTGTTTTATACTATTCACGTTTGTTTTTAAAAACGTATCGAACTGTTTTGTCACTGTCATATCGTCATACCAAGCGGCTGGGCTAAACACAAAATAAGCATTAAATAGCTGAGGCTTAGTTTGTAAAGTATATAGAGTAAAGCTTCCACCTGCAGAAAAGCCTATTAACCCACGTTGACTAGTTAACTTATAATTAGCCGATATATATGGCAGTAATTCTTGCTCTATAAAAGCTAAAAACAAATCAGCTTTACCAAAATTTCTGGCGTAGTTTCATTGTTAGGTCGAGGATTTGTATTAACGTCCTTCCTTGCATAAGGTGGCACAAGATCACGATTTCGAGTATCAGTAAAAAACTGATTATGTACGACAACTAAAATAGCCTCATTAAATATACTTTCGGGATTTAATGCTTTTAGCGCCTTATCCCAATTAGCTAAATTAAAATTGCCATCTGTTTTTATAAAAAGTGGATGCGCTTTAGTTTTATCATAATTGTTAGGTAATCTGATAAATACTTTTCGAGACTCGTTAAGCACTTTCGAATCTAAGGTTACATCAACAAAATCTGAAACATTATTTTGATAATAACTAAACCCAGTTATTGCAAACCCAAATACACTAACAACAAACAATACATTTAAAATAATCGTTTTTTTAATTCTCATGCGTGGCTCATTTTAGTTAATTGCTTATGCCATACACCACTATTAAGTTGCTGGTTAAATACAAAGCCAAGTTTAGTGAGTAAGTTATAACAGCGAACATTTTTACCATGAATTTCTGCATATAGGTGCTCAATGTTTAGTGAGCTATGCACCTCACTGATAAAGCCTTTAAGTACTTCATGCATTAAGCCTTGTTGCCAATAAAAAGGATCGAGCTCAAAGCCCAAATAAGCAGTTTTTGTCTGGTTATTAATGTTATACAAACCACAAGTACCAATGAGTTCGCCTGATATATTATGTTCAATCGCAAGCCGAACACCTTCACCTTGGTAATAACTCGATATATCATCTTGAATTAACTGCTTAATATGCTCTTTATTAAGCGGCGCTTTATAATCATTAAATTCATAAACAAGGGGATTATTCAAAATATTTAATAACGCTGCGCCATGTTTGTGAGTAATTAAACGAAGAGTTACACGGGGTAATTTTATATTTTTAAACATGCCTATGCCAAATAAAGTAAACGCGCTTTAAATAGCACTTTATAGAACGTCATTATTAACTTACCATATCGTATTAACAAGCATTAATTGAGATAAACTATGAGCGACAATTTTAAAGTAATACAACCAACTACTACTGTTTACTGCCCAAAACGTGGTGAAGGTTGGACCCTTACCGGCATTACTAATATTGATGAGTTTACATCGGTTATGTTTGATGGCGTTCGTTATACCTTACCAGCGAGAGAAATTGTTGAGCAGTTATTGCCTAACCAATTAGCGCGTGAACAGCAAAATAGCTAACTTAAACGTAATTTATTGCTTTAACCATATAAACACAGTTATCTGGTAATGAGCTTTTCTCTTGATTCGCCGCAACTATAAATCCTAGCTTTTTATAAGCCAAAACTGCTGCTAGGTTATTTTCATAAACAAACAATGAACTATCAGTAACATTTAAGTTTAATTGGCCATGTTTACATAGTTCTTTAATCAGGGTGGCTGCAATTCCCTCCCCCCTGTATATAGGGTTTACTACTAAACGAGCCAAGTGACATTTGTTTTTCCGTTGATAATATTGCCCAAAAGCAAGTAATATGTTTTGTTGTCCAACCAATACAAAAGAAGCAGAATCATCAAGGTTTAAGTCCTCAATAAACGTCTTCTTTGTAAATGGATACCTAAAATACGGACCAGCCCATTGAGCTGTTTCATTTTGATTATTAAACCAGCTCATTAGCTCGATGATATGCGTATTATTAAGTGGTTGTAATGTCATTAAGCTTACTTACTCCTTCAAAACGCCTCATCTTCACTGTATACATTTACATTAAGTTCGTCGTTATCTTCAAATACGACAAACGAAATAGGCTTACAACACACTTGGCAGTCTTCTATGTATTGCTCATCAATATCAGCCACATCAATTAATACTTCTATGGTTTCTCCACAGTAAGGGCAACTAATCGATTGTTCTGTTAACTGGTTCATGATTTTCCCTTTTAAATTTACACAAGGTTATAATTTCACTTTAGTAAACAACCTTATATAAGACAATGCTGGTAAAGTGACTTAACAGTTTAAATTTAAACAGCGTTAGCTAAAATTTTGTTTAACTTAGATAAATCAATTAGTTTATATTGATCTTGCTGTAAAAAATAATCACATTGCCAACGTTGAGTGCTTTTCGCTGCGTTACTAAATACGCCTGAACCATTCAGAGCCCTACTTTCGCTCCAAGGTGGAAACACCCTAAAAGCCGTTTTTCCTTTGAGGTTAGTACCTGTAACTATGCCTTTTTTAACTAACAACTCAACCGGAAATAAAAATAAACCGCTTTGTATATTTGCTAATTGGTTATTAATAGTGGTTAGTCCATCACTTGCAACCGCTACTAATAAATAGTCAAACTCGTTGGTAAATGGGATTGGTTTAGAATTACTTCCATCCGCTGGTCGTTTCCATAGTGCTAAAAAAGCACCAGGTCAGTCGGGAGTAACTTTAGCTTTTCTGTAAATTATTCGCTTATGGTTTATAGTGAATCCAAATCCATGGTACTGAGCATTTTGACTATGAGGTATCAACTCATCAGTGTTTGGAAGTTTATACCCTAATGGAGCAAAGTTGTTTTGTAGAACGACTAACAATTCATCATACAAATTATCAGTCGTCATTAAACTTTTCATATATAGCATCCGTTTTATATAAAGCAAGTTCAACCCCTTCAGCCATTTTGTAATGAAAGAGTTTTTAAAGTTAGCGGGTCTTACTATACAAGTATTTATACATAACTACAGGTGAGAAATTTTTATGAAACACACATTAGCACTAGCATTAACCTCTGTGGGGCTTTTGTTTAGCTCATTAACGTACGCTAAAAGTGAACAAGCCATTTTAGCCGGAGGCTGTTTTTGGTGTATGGAAAGCGATTTTGAAAAACTCGAAGGTGTAACCGATGTGATCTCAGGTTTTACCGGCGGTGAACTTAAAAACCCTACCTATAATGGTAATCATCGCGGCCATTATGAAGCCGTTCTAGTTACCTACAACACTGAGGTATTGAGCTATCAAGATATTTTAAACCATTACTGGGTTAACATTGACCCTTTTGACGCTCAAGGCCAGTTTTGTGATAAAGGCCCAAGCTACCGTAGCGCAATATTTGTAGCCAATGAGCAGCAGCGAAAACTAGCTCAAAAATCTAAACAAGCCGTTATTAAAGAGTTTACTAACCAAACAGTGGTAACCCCTATTCTTGATGCGAAAACTTTTTACCCGATAAAAGGCGATGAAAGTTATCATCAAGATTACTATAAAAATAATCCTATTCGTTATAACACCTATCGCTGGCGCTGTGGTCGCGACAGTCGCCTAGAAGACATTTGGGGCGATAGAGTTACCCATTAAGTAATTACAAGCTTAAAAGGCTGCAGATTTGCAGCCTTTTTTGTTTCAATAATTTAATGCTGATAATAATTTACAATCTCTTTAATTTTGATGTTTAAGCCACTCATTTCAAGCCTAAAAAAGGAACAAAAACACGATTGTACCTATATAGGCAACTAATCTGACCAGTTTTTGACCAAACAGTCAAAATGAAATACAAAATACTTGTAGCCTTATCTATGTTTGTTCTAGGTGGTTGTGCTTCAACCACTCCAACAAGAACAACAGAGCAAGCGTATATGATAATCGATGTAAAAGGTGACTCGTCTATTCGAGATACTGTTCTTGATACGATTATTGATTCGGCTCAATCTAGCATGGATAGCTTGACGGTTAATAGAGGTATTCCTCCAGCATCTCTTCCTGAAAAAGCATCTCGTTTTAAATTAGTTAGTCCATTTCAAAATACACAGTTAGGTAACGTTATGAGCGGATTCTCAGCTTTATCACAAGCATCGGGAGGTTCAGGTATGAAAATACCTCAGTGTGATTCTCCTATTCTCACTATGAAGTCAGATAAATCAGTTAGCGGGTGGAGTGAAAGAACAACGTTCTTCATATGTGTTGTTCAATATCAAACAGGTTATCAAGTTGATGTATACACTACATTCGAGCT
>NZ_BADU01000190.1:0-44432 GCF_000239875.1 Pseudoalteromonas sp. BSi20311
TTTAGTCGAAAGACTTTAAATTTAAAAATTAATAATAAGAAAATTGAAAAGAATTTTCTTGGTGACAATAGCGTTTTGGACCCACCTGACCCCATGCCGAACTCAGTAGTGAAACGAAACAGCGCCGATGATAGTGTAGCATTTGTTATGTGAAAGTAGGACATTACCAGGATCCAATTAAAGAAACCCGTTACAGCAATGTAACGGGTTTTTTGCTGTCTGGAGTTTAGTAAATATCTAAGAGCCCATGCCAAACTCAGTAGTCAAACAAAACAGCTCGAAGGCGAGCCCCGCGGAAGGCCGCCCCGACACAATGATAGCATCGCATTTGCTATGTGACTTTTTATCGCTGTGGGCACTGCGACATTCTACTGCGCTGTGGCTACGAAGTAGCCCACCGACTCTAATTAAAGGCATCAGATTAAAGTAAAAAAAGTAGGAACTTAAAGCCCTTACTATGGTTTACTTATGCTGTAATAGTTTCGAAGTTTGTAGTGAAATATTTTCATTGATATCAGCGAATCCCCTATTTGCTCAACATTACCATGCGGTTATGGATCTGACGTGTTAAAATTTGGTTTTAGATTTCGTATTATTGAGGTGTCGATTGCCAACGAGTGATTATCAACGAGTGTTAAATGAGATAACTCAAGAGGTTAAGCTTTTACTAACGCAGGGTAAAGTTGCCGATTATATACCGGCATTGGCAGAGGTTTCTCCTGAGCAGTTCTCTATTGCTATTTATACTACGGACGGAGAAATTTTCTGCGCCGGTGATTGTGAGCAACGTTTCACAATTCAATCTGTCTCTAAGGTTATGACTCTGACATTAGCGTTGCAACGCTATGGCGATGAATTATGGAATAGAGTTGGCAAAGAGCCTTCAGGTACGGCGTTTAACTCTTTGACACAGCTTGAGTTTGAAAAAGGTATTCCACGTAACCCATTTATTAATGCAGGGGCGATTGTTACCTGTGATGCTCTGTATAGTCGTTTATCTGCACCTATGCACTCTATGCTTGAAACATTTCGCGATTTGTCAGGCAATCGAAGCATTGTAATAGACAAACAAGTAGCTAACTCAGAGTATGAGTTTAGGCATCGAAATGCGGCAATGGCACATTTAATGAAATCATTTGGTAACTTTGAGAATGAAGTAGATGATGTGCTTTGGTCATACTTTAATTTTTGTGCCATAGAACTTAATTGTATCGAGCTTGCTAAGGCGTACAATTTTTTAGCCAATAAAGGGATCGATTACAGCTCAAAAAAACGAGTGCTTTCTAGTCGTCAAAACAAGCAACTAAATTCGTTGTTATTTACCAGTGGGTTATATGACGCAGCGGGTGACTTTGGTTATCGTGTTGGTATGCCGGGTAAATCGGGTGTTTCTGGAACAATATTAGCGGTGTTACCGAATAGGTTTACAGTTGCAGTCTATTCACCGGGATTAAACTCTTTTGGTAACTCAGTGGCGGGAATAGCAGCATTAGAGCTGCTATCTAAAAAGCTTGATATATCGATATTTTAGCTTTGTTTAGCGTAACGGGATCTTATTGATCCCAATACACTTGTTCTAAACAATCTTCGCGCTCAGGCAAACCACGAGATAAGCGAGGAGAGTGCTGTACAAGTACTTCAAAGCTTGCACGGTTAGCATATTTGCTAATTTGTGCGAGCGAAGAGTAGGTAATGGCCTGTTGCTGATGCTTTGCTGAATTAGCAACATTCAACTTATGATAAACATTCGCTGATAAGTCATGTAAAACCGCGGCTAAAGCACAGTCACCGGCACCATTGGTATTTTTAATCGAGTCAGGCCCACCCATAAACGGCGCAGTATGGCTGTATGCCTTTATAGGATTTTCACAGTCAACTTTACGCATTGCACGTGAAAATTCATAACGATTAAAATCTGGTATAGCACCCGGTAATAATGGGTACTCTGTTTCACGTTTGCAGCTGTCATCAACAAAGCCAGCCATAAATAAGCCTTTTTCACCGGCTGTACAAATAACTAAGTCAACCCAGTCTAATGCTTTGTCAGCAGCAAGAAGTGGATCTTCATATCCAGTAATTGCTTGGCCTTCTTCTTCGTTCATAGCAAGTATATCAACATGCTTTTCTACAAAGTTAGCCCACCATGTCGGGTCCTGCTCGATAAGAAACTTAGTCCCTAGAGTTAATACCACCGGTACATTTGCATCGTTAGCGTACTTGATTGCTTGCATGGTCGCTTCGGTCATGGTTTCATCACCTTGAGTACGCATTAAATAAGCACTGATGACTAATGCTGATGAGCCTTCTATTAGCTCTTTATCAATTGACTCTGGCTTTAGGTAATTCATCAGGCCAGCACTAATAGCAAACGTGCGCTCACCTGTTTCATCAATCAAGGTAAAGCAACGGCCAATAGGACCATCGACTGGTTGTAAGTAGTCTAAATCTACACGACTTGAGTTATTACATAAAAATCGATAAGCATAACTGCCTATTTTTATATTTTCGCTCATTACGCCTAATAGTACCGAACGATCATCAGCAAGTACGGAATAGTTGTGCATTGTGTTGCCAACGGTTCCTCCTGCGAATTCGTAATCGACCATATCGTTTAGTTTTAAGCGATCGTATAAAGCATTAGTGATGTCATTATCTATAACTTGCGACATCCCTCGGCGCAATTGAAATTCATCGAGAAAAGCTTGGTCAACCTTAGCTTCTATATCAACAACGATTTGATCGATTCCCGTAATATAGCTGCGGTGTAATCGCTCTGTGGCGTTAAGTTGATTGGTCAGTGGATCTTTGGCTTCCACTGGAAAATAATGTTTATGCCTGCGGCGTCCAGGAAATTTCATTTGCTACCCGTGTTGTGAGCTAAATAAAAAAAGCGTGAGATTATAGCGTAAATCGCGCCTTATGAGCCATGGCAAACCACTTAAATTTGTTTTATTTTTGCAATAAAGTGATCAATAACGCATTTTATTACGCTAAGTTGGTATAATTACGGCATAAAAAATAGTTAAGTAATAATCATGACAGAGCCATTTGACGACCAATATTGGATGGAACAAGCCCTTGTGTATGCAAAACAAGCAGAGCAACTCGATGAGATACCTGTAGGCGCTATTATTGTCAAAAATAATCAGCTTATAAGTGCGGGTTATAATCGCTCAATTACTGATAATGATCCGTCGGCTCATGCTGAGATGATAGCGGTAAGAGAGGCCGGAAAAGTGCTTAATAACTATCGCTTAATTGATTGCACCTTGTATGTCACGTTAGAGCCGTGCTCTATGTGTGCAGGTTTATTGGTGCACAGCCGAATTAAACGCTTAGTATTTGGTGCAGCCGATGCTAAAACGGGTTCTGCTGGTTCAATTATGAACTTGTTGCAAGAACCTCGTTTGAACCATCAGGTAGAAATAACGGGTGGGGTATTAGAGACACAATGTGCAGAGACTATTTCGAGTTTTTTTAAGCGCCGTCGAGCACAAATAAAGGCTGCAAAGCTAGCCGCTCGTATTGCTAACAGCGATTAGTCAGCTGCTGCTATTAGAGCATCTAACTCAGCCATTTGTTGCATAGCGAACATGCGGCGACGCCAAATAACCTTTTTATGCAAGTTTCTTAACATCACTCGACGGCGAGTAGCAGTTGAGTGCTTTATACAACGTTTAAGTTGATGTGTACGTCTACGTTTAAGCATGACTTATCCTTATGTGCTTGGTGATGACACAAATTTTAATACAATTGAGCCAGATTATTGAATAATTGATTGCAAGTAAACAACTATTTGCTTTTCTGGCATGTCGCTAATTCAGCGCGAAATTTCATAGCATATTTATTTCTCTTTTTCGACTTCATCACTAGTACGTTGATTTGCCTCATCTGGTTTAATAGTCTGCTCTTTTGTTTCGCTTGCTGGCGGTATAGTTGCCATTGCGTCATTTTCATCCAGCCAAACAAGCGCATCGTAATAGCGACGAATATTATCAACGTAAGTCACTGCAACATCACCGCGAGCATAGCCATAGCGGGTATTACGGTAGTGACGTTTTTTTACTAGTAATGGTAAGCGCTTTTTAACATCAGCCCATTTATCAGGGCTAGCGCCTTGTTGCTCAGTAATTATGCGGGCATCATTGACGTGGCCCCAACCAACATTATAAGCGGCAAGTGCAAGCCAAGTTCGATCAGGCTGCGGGATTCTATCTGGTATACGCTTGATTAATTTTGCTAAGTATTGAGCACCGCCACGTATGTTTTGTTCTGGCTCTAAGCGATTAGTAACACCGACTTGTTTTGCAGTGCGCCTTGTTAGCATCATAATACCGCGCACCCCCGTTGGCGATTTAGCTCGTGGGTTCCACATCGACTCTTGATAACTCAATGCAGCAAGTAAGCGCCAATCAAGGCTACCCGCATATTGCATAAACCAAGGTTGATATTTAGGCAGTGTTTCTTTTATGGCATCTATATAAGCTAAGGTATTAACGTAATTAAACTGACGGACATGGCCAAAATACTTCTCTTCAAGCACATAAAGTTGATTGTTTTGTTTTGCTTCACCAAAAAAAGGAACTAGCAATGCGTATAAAGAATCATCATTTGATTTTCGAAGTATCCATGCAATTGAATCATTACGGGTAACTGAAAAGCCAATACTCAAGTTAGGATGATAGCGCCTAAATAACGCTAATGTATGAGAATCCGCTAAGGTGTAATCTATTTCCCCATCAATAACGGCTTGTAGTAACTCTTCTTCATCAAACTCTTCGGTTTCATTCCAAGTTAAATCTGGGTTGTTTTGTTGTATTTCCTCTAATGTGAGCGAGTGACTACTTTTGGCAATAACAGTGAAGTTACCAGTTAAATCATCAAAATCTCTTGGGCGTTCTCGGCCTTGTTTAAATACTAATTTTTGACTAATTGTTCTGTAAGTTGGGCCATAGCGGTAACGTTCGGCGCGCGCCTTGTTAAAAGTAAGTCCAGAGGCAATTAAATCGAGATCGCCACTATCTAAGCGCGCAAACATATCGGATAAATTAAAAAAGGGCACAATTTCGAGCTCTACCCCAAGGTAGTCGGCGAATGCCTGAGATAGTTCAAATTCAAACCCTTGTTCACCTTGAACAGCTTGATAGTAATTACTTGCACTGGCGAGTGTACCAACACGAATTTTATTTTCTGCTTTAATTTGGGCAAGCTGTGTTGACTGCTCTTGTGTGTTACAGGCACACAAAAGGATGACTAACGTAATGATTGTTATTAGCTTTATCTTCAACATATTCGCCTCTTTAGCATCGTATCTCCTGTTATAACAAAACTTACTGATTACGTCACTTACCGTTTAATCGCAGTTAGTAAAAAATTGGTGTAAACAAAAAGAAAAAGTTAATTTAATGAAAAGCGCATTTTTGAGTTAAATCTGAGAGTAATTTGGACTATAATACGCGCCTAAAATATCGTTCAATCCCTAACCCCGGGTGAAATTACTTATGTTGATCCTTCGTGGTGCACCAGCACTTTCAGAGTTCAGAGTTAATAAAATTTTAGCGCGTTGCCAACAATCGCAACTTCCTGTCACCAATGTATATGCCGAATACGCTCACTTTGCCGATTTAACATCGCCATTAAACACTGATGAGCAAACTAAGCTAGAAAAGTTGCTAACTTACGGCCCAACAATTGCTGAGCATGCGCCAGCGGGTCAGTTGGTATTAGTAACGCCTCGTCCTGGTACTATTTCGCCATGGGCTTCAAAAGCGACTGATATCGCTCATAACTGTGGGCTTAAGCAAGTTCACCGAGTTGAGCGTGGTATTACTTACTATGTTGAAGGTGATTTAAGCGCCGAGCAACTTACACAGGTTACAGCGCTTCTTCATGACCGCATGACTGAAGCTACTCATAGTAAATTAGAAGATGCAGCGCAGTTATTTCGCAGTGATGCACCTCGCCAAATGTCATCAGTTGATATTTTAGGTGGCGGCCGTGAAGCATTAGCCGTAGCCAATATAGAGCAAGGGTTTGCACTTGCTGATGATGAAATTGACTACTTAGTTGAAAACTTCATCAAGTTAGGGCGCAATCCTAACGACATCGAATTATTCATGTTTGCACAAGCAAACTCAGAGCATTGTCGTCATAAAATATTTAATGCTGATTGGACTATCGATGGTATTGAACAGCCAAAGTCGCTGTTTAAAATGATTAAAAATACCTTTGAGCATAATCCTGAAAATGTACTGTCTGCTTATAAAGATAACGCAGCCGTAATGAAAGGCTCAAAGGCGGGTCGCTTCTTCCCGAATGCGCAAGGTGAATATGCGTATCATCAAGAAGACATTGAAATTTTAATGAAAGTTGAAACCCATAACCACCCAACAGCGATTGCTCCTTTTTCTGGTGCCGCAACTGGGTCAGGCGGTGAAATCCGTGATGAGGGCGCAACCGGTCGAGGCTCTAAGCCAAAAGCGGGTTTAGTGGGCTTTACTGTATCTAACTTACGTATCCCTGGTTTTGAACTGCCTTGGGAAAGCGATTTTGGTAAGCCGGGTCGTATTGTAAACGCACTTGATATAATGACTGAAGGTCCACTAGGTGGCGCTGCATTTAATAACGAGTTTGGTCGTCCTAATTTATTAGGTTATTTCCGTACTTACGAAGAAAAAGTAACAAGCCATAATGGTGAAGAGGTACGTGGTTACCACAAGCCAATTATGCTTGCCGGTGGTTTAGGTAATATCCGTGCTGATCATGTTCAAAAAGGCGATATTCCAGTTGGTGCAAAACTCATTGCACTAGGTGGCCCTGCAATGAACATTGGCTTGGGTGGTGGTGCTGCATCAAGTATGGCATCGGGTCAATCAAATGAAGATTTAGACTTTGCATCAGTTCAGCGTGAAAACCCAGAAATGGAACGTCGTTGTCAAGAAGTGATCGACAAATGTTGGCAGCTAGGTGATGCAAATCCTATTGCGTTTATACACGATGTGGGCGCTGGTGGTTTATCAAATGCATTCCCTGAGCTTGTTAATGATGGCGGACGTGGTGGTAAATTCCAACTACGCGATATCCCTAATGATGAGCCGGGCATGGCACCACACGAAATTTGGTGTAATGAATCGCAAGAGCGCTATGTGCTTGCTGTGGGCGTTGAAGACTTTGCACGCTTTGAAGCAATTTGTAAGCGTGAGCGCGCACAATATGCAGTTATTGGTGAAGCAACAGAAGAGCGTCATTTAACGGTTGCGGATAGTCATTTTGATAACAGCCCTGTAGATTTACCATTGGATGTATTATTAGGTAAAGCACCTAAAATGCATCGTGATGTTACGTCGCAGCAAGTAGTCGGTACTGCACTTGATATGGATGCTATTAATCCTGCGGATGCAGCGCAGCGATTATTACGTTTACCAACCATTGCAGAAAAAACGTTCCTGATTACTATTGGCGACCGCTCTGTAACTGGTTTAGTAGCGCGCGATCAAATGGTTGGCCCTTGGCAAGTGCCTGTGGCTAACTGTGCAGTTACCGCAGCAACTTACGATACCTACCACGGTGAAGCTATGTCACTAGGTGAACGTACTCCAGCGGCATTACTTAATTATGGCGCCTCAGCACGTTTGGCTGTGGCCGAGTCTCTTACAAATATTGCTGGTGCTAATATTGGTGGCTTAGAAAACATTAAGTTATCTGCAAACTGGATGGCGGCTGCGGGTCACCCTGGCGAAGACGCAGGTCTATATGAAGCGGTAAAAGCCGTAGGTGAAGAGTTATGTCCAGCACTTGGGTTAACAATCCCAGTAGGTAAAGACTCGATGTCGATGAAAACGACATGGAAAAATGAAGATGATACAACTGAGCAATCAGTAACATCGCCTCTATCACTGATTATTACAGCCTTTGGGCGCGTTGATGATGTGCGTAAAACGGTGACTCCACAGCTGCGCACTGATAAGGGCGACACTTCGCTTATTTTAGTTGATTTAGGTGCGGGTAAAAACCGACTGGGCGCATCAAGCCTTGCACAAGTATATAAGCAGCTTGGTGATGTTACTCCTGATGTAGACAGCCCTGAGTTACTAAAAGGCTTTTACAATGCTATGCAGGCGCTAGTGGCTGATAGCAAGCTACTTGCGTATCACGATCGTTCAGACGGTGGCTTGTTTACTACTATCGCTGAAATGGCGTTTACCGGACATACCGGTGTAACCGTAGATTTAGCGACTTTGACAGGCTCTGATATTGAAGCGCTTTATAACGAAGAGTTAGGTGCTGTAATTCAAGTAGCAAACAGTGATTTAGATGCTGTAAAAGCTGTATTTGAGCAGCATGGTGTTGCCGCAATTAGCCATGTGATTGGCTCGCTTAATAATGACGATAACATTGTATTTAATCGTGGTGAGCAAACAGTACTTAATCATACGCGTACTGAGCTTCGTACAATTTGGGCCGAAACAACCTATCAGATGCAAGCGCGTCGTGATAACCCTGAGTGTGCTAAGCAAGAGTTTGACGCTAAATTTGATGCAAAAGACCCAGGCTTAAACGTTAAACTTAACTTTGACTTAAACGAAGATATTGCTGCACCGTACATTGCGACAGGTGCTAAGCCACAAATGGCTATTTTACGTGAGCAGGGCGTTAACTCGCACCTAGAAATGGCTGCTGCGTTTAACCGTGCTGGTTTTGCTGCGGTAGATGTTCACATGAGTGATATTTTAGAAGGTCGTTTAACGCTTGAACAGTTTAAAGGTTTAGTGGCGTGTGGTGGCTTCTCTTACGGTGACGTATTAGGCGCGGGTGAAGGTTGGGCTAAGTCAATATTGTTTAACGATATGGCACGCGATCAGTTCCAAAGCTTCTTCCATCGTGAAGATACCTTTAGCTTAGGTGTATGTAACGGTTGTCAGATGCTATCAACATTAAAAGAGTTGATTCCAGGTACTGAACATTGGCCGCGCTTTGTAACTAATAAGTCAGAGCGTTTTGAAGCACGCTTTAGTCTGGTTGAAATTCAAGAAAACCCATCGGTGTTCTTTAATGGTATGGCAGGTTCACGTATGCCAATTGCAGTTTCACATGGTGAAGGTCATGCAGAATTTGCAAATGATGCGGCAACTAAGGCTGCACTTGCAAGCGGCACCGTAGCAGTTAAGTTCGTTGATAACTACGGTAATCCAACAACACAGTACCCAGCAAACCCGAATGGTTCACCTGAAGGGATCACCGGTATTACATCAACAGATGGTCGTGCAACTGTAATGATGCCACACCCTGAACGTGTATTCCGTGCGGTTGCTAACTCTTGGCACCCAGATGAGTGGGCCGAGGATAGCCCATGGATGCGTATGTTTAGAAATGCGCGTAAAAATGTAGGTTAATATACACGCTGGATTCATGATCTAAATGTAAGATAAAAAGGCTGCCTTGTGCAGCCTTTTTTGTTTAGACTGTTCAAGGTTCAAGGTTCAAGGTTCAAGGTTCAAGGTTCAAGGTTCAAGGTTCAAGGTTCAAGGTTCAAGGTTCAAGGTTCAAGGTTCAAGGTTCAAGGTTCAATAAGGATAGTATGATCAAACGCATCGCATGGGGAATCGTGTTTTTATTTCTGAGTGTTTTAACACTGGGTTATGTATTTCGTATGCCTATAACTCAATGGGCTATAGCGCCATCTTTGAGCCAATCTGGTGTTGAACTACATTGTTTAGATTGGTCACTAAATGCAAATATTAGCTTAAACGTAAACCGATTATGTTTGACTTACCAAGGCCATCAAATTGAGCATTGTGGCTGATACAAAAAAAATAACTGTTGGCCGCGCTAATCTTCGTTTAAATGATAGCGAGAGTGTCTCAGCAAGTAATAATTCCTTCAAAAAGCTGGCACTTAGTTTACCCAAAGAGCGGCCGAAAATTGATATCAAAAGATTGTTAATTACCCACCCACAACTTCATGATGAACTGGTAGTTAGCATTGGTGAAGAGAAGCTAAATACATTTGTGATTTCAGGTGATGCAATCGCAGAGGTAACAGTCAGCAATCATAAAATTACTGGTCACTTTAAGTTAGTTGATGGATTACTAACAAAGATAAAGCCGATACCCGCGTTTTCATTAAACAGTGGGCATGAGTTCACCTTTGATGGGTTATCCGTTGATATAAAATCAAACATAGATGCTGAGTTTACACAGCAGTTTAGTAAATGCCCAGTAACGCTAAAGGCTTTTGGTGATATGAATATTTACTATCACTTTAACGATAAAAAAGCCTTGTTAAATACACAGCAATTAACCAGCTTGGTAACGTTTGAAAGTGATTGTTTGGCACTTATAAACAATCAATCACAGCGTGAATTTGTAGCCAAGCAGCTGCCGTTAAAATGGCAATTGATGCTTAGTGATACGGTAAAGTTTGAAAACGGACAACTTGTTATACCGTCAATGCTATTAAACACTAAAAATAGTGAAACGAAGCTGAGCCTGAAAAACCTAGCAATTAATATTCAGCAGCCGTTAGAGTATGCCAAAGGCAATATTAAGTTATTGTTTATCAGCGAAGGTATTGAGCATATAGAAATAGATGCAGCTTTAAATAACTTGGCTGTGAATGGCAACTACCAATTAAACGTCGATGAGCTGCCTGGTTTTTTACCTGTATCAGCTAAAAAGGTAGCAAGCACTGGCCTATTTCAAATAGAGAATGTTTTACAGCGTCAGCAAAATGCGAAAATAACCAGCGAGATTGGTTTTGCTGAGCTTAGTTTTGATAAATTAACAGTAAAGGGCTACAAGGCACAGTTTACGACTGAGATTGACGATAAACAAAATATCAACGCAAGCTTGGATAGCCATTTACGCTCAGTGGCTTATGAGCAATACCAAGTGCGTGGTGTAAATAATCAATTATCAGCATCTTCTAGTTTGGCTGTTGGCGAATTATTTGTCGATTTAAACAGTGAAACTAAACTTACCCAACTTAACAGTGATCTTTTAAACCTAAGTAATATTCGCATAAGCTCTAAAGGCCTGCAAAGTCGGGCGCTTCAAGCCTCACATCATGTATTTATTGATGGTATTGAGTTGGTAGCCAGTCACCACATATCTGCTGTGGAACACCCATTTGAGATAACAGTTGCAGATCAAGCTGTGACTAAATTTAACCCTGTTTTACAGCAGTTTGAACCATTAGCCACGCTGACCGACGGTAGCTTTAATGGAGTTGTTCGCGGAGATGTTAATTTACAGCAGGCTGAGTTTGCATTTCAAGTCGAACAGGTAAGTGGCTTATACAACGATTATTTAGCTAAGCATTTTAGCAGTCGCTTAACGGGTTCTTATGATTCAGGGCAGCTTAATGTGGCTCCTACTACATTTGAATTAAATGAGTTACGAGCAGGTGCTGTTGTGAGTAATATTGTCGGTAATTTTAGTGTTGAGAACTCTATTGCTCGCGCTGAAGAAATAACTGCTGATGTACTTGGTGGTCGTTTTGCTTTGGATAGCTACAAAGTGACGGAAAAAGCGCAGCAGTCTTTGGTCACATTTGAAAATATTGATGCGAGTAAACTTATTACCTTAGATGATAAATCGGGCATTACACTAACTGGTCGAGTGAATGGCCGCTTACCCGTTTACTTTGATCAACAAGGTATTTCGGTAAAATCCGGTGAATTATCTAACCAAGGAACAGGTAAACTAGTTATTACTGACAATGCAGCTTTTGATGCAGTTAAAGCTCAGCAACAAGAACTGGACCCGATTTTAAGCTTGTTGGAAGATTTAGACATTCAGAGCTTAAACAGTAGTGTTGACTTAAAGCCTGACGGTTGGCTTTATTTAGGTGTAAACTTAAAGGGATACAATAAGGAACAGGCGCAGCAAGTTAACTTTAATTACAACCATGAAGAAAATGTTTTTACACTCTTAAGAGCATTGCGCTTAAGTGATGAAATTACTCAAAAAGTTGAACAAGAGTATTCAACAAAAGGAACTAAAAATGACTAAATGGCTGATAATACTTACAGCACTGGGGTTGCTTAGTGCATGTACGCACCGCGTTGAAGTGGCAGCGAAAGAGCCTATCACCATTAATTTAAATGTGAAGGTTGATCATGAAATTCGCGTAAAAGTTGATAAAGAGCTAGATGACTTATTTAGCGATGACAGTGAGTTATTCTAAGGAGCAATTATGAGTTTATTAAAAAATAAAAAGTTAAACGTGATCACACTTTTAAGTGCCGCTTTATTGTCATTTTCTGCTTGGGCAATCAGTTTAGATGATGCTAAAAACCAAGGGCTTGTGGGTGAAGATAGCTCAGGTTATTTAGGTTTGGTTGTACAAAATGCAGAGGCTAAAGCGGTTGTTGATGAAATTAACGCAAAGCGCAAAGCACAATATTTAAAACTTGCGAAAAAGAACAACTTGTCACTTGCTCAAGTAGAAGCATTAGCAGCGGCAAAAACCATTGAAAAAACCCAAGCAGGGCATTTCGTTGAAGTTAATGGTGAGTGGGTTAAAAAATAACTCTGTGCATTATTAAAAACCAAAAACCGAGCTTATGCGCTCGGTTTTTTGCAATTTTCAAGTAGCTGCTGCCAAAAGTGAATGCCTTTACGGCGAGCTAAGTTGATATTGTGCTCAGGAATTGACTCCGGCTCGTTGTATTCATCTAGTGCCGCGCTCATGCTTGCTTCACGTATTAAGTGTAAAGTAGGAAAAGGCGAGCGATTAGTATAATTTGCAGCGTCATCTTCATCACTATCAGCGAATACATAATCAGGATGAAAGTTTGCAATTTGGTACTTTCCCTCAAATCCTTGTGCAACTAATAGCGCATTGGCTAAGTCAACAAGGTCTAAAAAATCTTCAAAATCAGTAAAGCCATTATCAAATATTAATAAAGTGGTTTCACGCTGAGGATCACGGTCAAGTTGGATACATTGTTCAAGCATATCCATAACAGCATCATCAATTTTTGAGGTGTTACTAATGGTGTAGTGAATGCAGTTATTTTCAACTTCTTTACGGGCAAATGGACAAAAATTGTATTTTACAATCACAGCGCTTACCCATTCACGGGTTTGAGATATAGCTAAGTTGGTCACGATTTTGGCTCTAAATAAGGAGTTATAATGGCAAGCGTTTTGGCAATAGCGCCTTGGTTTTTAGCAACGCACTGAGCTGCTTTACTGCCAAGAATATCACACGCTTTGGTGTTTTTAATTAAGCGAAGCAATGCAAGCACCAGTTCGTCAGTATTTTCAACCACATGGGCGCCTTTGAGTTTAATCAGTTCAGGGTAAACATGGTTAAAGTTGTAGGTATGAGGGCCGGTAAGTACACCCACTGAAAAAGCTGCCGACTCTAATGGGTTATGGCCACCACGAGGAATTAAGCTGCCACCGATAAAGCTAATATTAGCGGCACCATATAGATATTGTAATTCACCTAATGTGTCGGCTAACACAATTTGTTCATTATTATAATTTTTTTGACTGCGACGACTAAAGCTGAGATTAGAGTGAGTCAGTAGCTCTGCAACTTTATCAAATTGTTCGGGGTGACGTGGCGCAATGATCAGTAAAGCGTCAGGATGTGTTTCTAGTAGTTGCTGGTGGGCTGCTAAAATAAACTCATGCTCTATAGGGTGTGTAGAACCTGCGACCCATATAAAGCGTTCTGCTTTTTTATAATGTTGCTTTAAAGAGGCTACTTTATCGAGTTGTGCAGTGGTTGGGGTAATATCAAATTTTATTGATCCCGTTACACGGCTTTTTTCAGCAGGTAGCCCTAATTCAATAAAGCGATTTGCATCTGTTTTGTCATGACTTGCAAGTGCGGTAATTGATTGCATGATACTGCGAGTTAGCTGGGCCACTTTTTCGTAGCCTTGCTGAGACTTTTCAGATAGACGTGCGTTAACAACCAATACGGGTATATTTTGTTTGTGCGCATTAACCATTAAGTTCGGCCATAGTTCCGTTTCTAAAATACAGAGTAATTGCGGTTTTACTCGTTTTAAAAAGCGAGTGGTGGCCATAGGAAAATCAATGGGTAAATAACTAACAGCAACGCTTTGTTTAAACTGTGCGGTAACTTGCTCTCGTCCTGTTGGAGTATTGCAGGTAATTAAAATATTTAACTGCGGTTGTTCATGTTGTAGGGCTTTAATTAAAGGAGTTGCAGCTAACACCTCGCCCACTGAAGCACAATGAAATACAACTGGTTTGTTGTTTGAAAATAAAGCGCGGCTTATGAAGCCAAAACGTTCCTTAAAGTGAGCGCGATATCCCGCGTTTTTTTTACCTCTTAATACATATAAATAAAATACAATCAGCGGGCTAATAATAATTAATGCGAGTGAATAAAAAATGCGTGCCATACTGTTGCTTTATATAGATGAAAGTGGCGCTAGTTTAGCGTGAAATCGTTTTTTTCTAAATACACAAATATAAAATAGCAACTTGAAAAAGGTAACAACGATAAAAACCTTCTTTATCTGAATAATAACTTTCTACCCGTACTTTAATTTAGTTATATAGAGGTGATTTGGCTATAAAATTATGGAATAATGAAATTAATTTTTCCTGCCATTTCAGTTCCAAGAGGAATATCTCATGTCAATTATAGATTCAGTGGCAACTAGCTACCTAGAAAGTTTAAATCGTCACCAAGTATTGTTCGAAACCATGGAGGCGTATCATCAAGAGGTAATGCAGTTGTTAGAAGCATGTCATAGTGCTTTACAGGCTGGTGGTAAGGTTGTTTGGTTTGGTAATGGCGGCAGTGCGGCTGATGCTCAGCATTTGGCTGCAGAGTTTGTGGTACGTTATAAGTTAGAGCGAGGACCGTTAGCGTCTATTGCTCTCACCACAGACACCTCTATTTTAACAGCGCACAGTAATGACTATCATTTTGACACAGTATTTGAACGCCAAGTTCAGGCGCTATGTAAACCTGAAGATATCGTAATTGGCTTAACTACATCGGGCACCAGTAATAATATTAATTTAGCGTTAGAAGCCGCTAATAAAATAGGAGCATTCACTGTTGCATTTACAGGTCGCGATGGAGGTAAAGTAAAAGACATCGCCAAGTTACCTATTATTATTAAAAATGATGAAACAGCCCGTATTCAAGAGGCACACATGTTTATTGGCCATTGGCTGTGTGAAGCCATGGATATGGTTGTTGCGGAGCAGCAGTAATGGATTTATCGCTATTAAAAAACTTATCAGCAGCGCGTATTTTAGTGGTTGGTGACGTTATGCTCGACCGCTACTGGTATGGTGATTCTGGCCGTATTTCGCCGGAGGCACCAGTACCCGTTGTAAAAGTCAGTAAATTTGAAGACAAAGCCGGTGGTGCCGCCAATGTGGCTAAAAATATAGCCCGACTAGATGGCAAAGTGGGTTTACTTGGCCTAATTGGCGAGGATGAAAGCGGACAAATTTTAGAAAACATTCTAGAGGGTGAAAAAATAAATTCACAGCTTGTGAGTGTATGCGATTTGCCGACTATTTCTAAAATGCGGGTGATCAGTCGTCATCAACAAGTTGTGCGTTTAGATTTAGAAGAGGCTTTTAATGAGTCTCATAGCCAGTTGTTATTAAATCGATTAGAGCTGGTGCTGAGTGATTACGACTTTATTGTATTTTCTGATTACAACAAGGGCTCACTCGCGCTAATCCAAAAAATGATTTCGGTTGCTAAAGATGCAGGTAAAACCGTGCTTGTTGACCCTAAATCATCTGATTTAGAGTTGTACCGTGGAGCTGATTACATAACCCCTAATTTAAATGAGTTTAAATTAGCGGGTGGTCAGGTTGGTTCAGAAGAGTTGCTTGCTAGCAGCGCGCGTACCCTGATTAGTGATGCGGGTATTAACGCCATGCTACTAACACGCTCAGAACAAGGTATGTCGCTAATTGATGCAACGCAAAAGCATGACTTTGCAGCGCAACAACTCGAAGTAAGTGATGTAACCGGTGCGGGCGATACTGTTATTGCTACATTAGCTGTAATGCTAGGTGCGGGTATGACCGCCAAAGATGCAGTCGAAATTGCAAACTTAGCTGCAGGTATTGCAGTAAGTAAATTGGGAGCGGCTACCGTTTCTCCTGAAGAGTTGAGCCGCAAGTTAGGCCAATACTTACAAGCCACTGGCGAGCATTATCAAACCCCATTTGATGATGTATTACAACATATTGAATTTGCAAAGCAAAATGGAGAAACCATTGTATTTACTAATGGTTGTTTTGATATTTTGCATGCAGGCCATGTGCGCTATTTAGCGCAAGCTAAAGCGCGTGGTGATAGATTAGTGGTTGGTTTAAATAACGATGAATCCATTGCCCGTTTAAAAGGCCCTGAGCGCCCAATTAACCCATTAGATGAGCGTGCTATGGTTTTAAGTGCATTAGCCTCAGTTGATTGGGTTATTCCGTTTGGCAGTGAGGCTGAAAATGACACTCCAGCAAAGCTAATTGAGCAAATTAGCCCAGATATTCTTGTTAAAGGTGGTGATTACACTGTTGAGCAAATTGCTGGTGCCGAGCATGTGTTGCGTCATGGCGGAAAAGTAGAAGTGCTTGAGTTTTTAGATGGTTGCTCTACATCAAAAGTGATTAGCAAATTAAAAGCTAGCTAGTTAGTGAAATAAAAAAGGGGATAAACTTTGGTTTATCCCCTTTTTTATACTTACAAAACTAAAAGTTATATTCGAACTTTGCAAATGCAGACGTATCGTTTTCTGCTCCATCGTTATTAGAGGCAAGTCCGCCAAGGGTAAAGCGCCCCCCCATGGCAAGCATTCTGTAACGTACTTCAAGCTGTTTAGAGCTAAATGCTGTTTTGGTAATCGAGTTACCTAAGTCTGGGTTATTTGGGTAACGGTCACGGTTGTCGCTGTTGTAGTCAATATCACGTAATTTTACTTGCCAGTCAGTTCCGCTTGAGAGTTGCCCAAGTACGGTTAATACTAGTGATTGAGCATCATTATCATAGGTAGAGCCGATAGGGCGACCATGGTAACGATACCCTGATTGGTAATCAGTGTGCTCATAATAGCAATTTTCGGTCGTTGACCCCGCAGAGCAAGACACACCTGTATCAATGTATTCTAAGTTGACTAGTAAATTCTGCTCGTAAACACGATGTGTTGTTTGTAAGCCAAATAAGTACGCTCTATCAGCTGGTTTAAACTGTGAGCTCGCATCTTCACCAATCGTACTGGCATAAACGGCATAAGGTTGATTAAATAATGTATCTGACCAACGAATATCAATACCAGCTAATTGATTACCTATTTTTGACTCTAACTGGCTATCACAATTAGAAGTGCCATCAACACATTTTGTATCACCGGCAATCATATCAATAAAATCACTAGCCGAGCTTGGTTGTCCCTTACCAGCCCATTGTGCTGACCAGCTCAGTGCTATTTCTAATTGTTGAACGGGGCGAAAGTTAACCCGAGTGCTCCACAATAACGCATCAGGAATAACGCGGGTTGATTCCAGCTTAGCCATTTGTGCAGTAAACCCCCACTGACCAATCCAACTTAACCAAGGTGTTTCAAAGGCACTGCTTTGTTCACGAGAAATACTAATGGCAGGTAAAGGTTTTGCATTACCAGACATAATTAAGCTGTTATCAACACCCGGACCCCAAAATTGCTCAATGGCACCCGCTCTTACAATCCAATTACCCATACGATACGCTAAATAGCTGTCATCTAGAGAGGTATCATTGCAGTCAGTTAGTGCTTGCTCGTTTTGAGCTATATCATCAGTTGTTTTACCGTCGACTAAGCATTTTTTGCCATCATTACGATGATTAATCGCTATTTTAGCTGCAAAGTTATGTCCTAAATAAGCGTAGGCAGCAGTTAACTCTGATTCTTGGCTATTGGTGGCACCAAAGCTAGTGGCTACAAGAGGATCTGAGCTGGCAAATGCCGAAAGCTGTACACTATGCGAACCGCTATTTTCTGACTTATAACGATGTTTTACACGTAATAACGCATCTTGCAGTTGAGGGGGTAATTGTTCTAACGAAGTATTGTTAACATCATTAATAAAGCTTTTCCACATTAATGGGTACGTTGTTACTGGCGCTAAAATTATACCTGCATCGGCAAGCTGTTGTATATCTGCCCTAAGACCATAGTCATCAGGCTTTACCCAAGGTTCAGCATTTACGGTTGTAGTTACGGCACAAAAAAGCGAAGAAAGTATAAAAATTTTGTTTCGCAAAGCTCAGATCCTTATGATTGAAATTGCCGACAAGTTTAGCAATCTACGCTCTCTATTGCAGTAATTAAATCAACCAAGATAAATTTAAAATGCCACTATAGATTAGATTAAAACATTGTAGCTCTATCGGAAAAATGATCTCGTTGATATACTCGCTGCAAAGAAAAAAAAGAGATGGTAATGAGCAACAAACGACTTTTATTTATTCCCGTGTCATCGCCTGAAGGTATTGGTGAATATATGCGCTCGTTACAGCTAGCTCATTCCCTTACCTCGGAGTACGGCAATTCGTTAGATATTCATTTCATTTTAAATAAGCACACGGCTTATGCTAAAAACTGCCCATTTCCTACCTTATTGTTAAATCAATCGGCAACAAAAGAAAATACGCATGTATGTCAGTTTATTAAGCAATACAAACCAGATGCGGTGCTATTTGATTGTGCAGGACGCGCTGAGCAAATGAAAGCTGCAAAAAAAGTGGGTGCTAAAGTTGTTTTTATTTCACAGCATGCAAAAAAGCGAGCAAAAGGTTTAAAGCTTAATAGAGCGGGCCTTATTGATACTCATTGGGTGGTTCAGCCTGATTACTGTATTGAACCTCTTTCGTGGTATGAAAAGCTAAAATTGAGCATGTTGTCTCTGGCCTATCCTGCTAATGTTGGGCCATTTACAGTGTTTGCATCAGCGCAACAAAAATCCGATGCACTAACCCGTTATCAATTGAAAGAGAAAGAATTCTTTATTGTTAACGCAGGTTCTGGTGGGCACACCCTTAATGGCCAAAACTGTGCTGATATCTACTATAAAGCAGCACTGAATATTGCGAAAGAAACAGGTTTAAAAGGGGTTGTGGTGTTTGGTCCTAATTACACTAAGTCGTTACCTAAAAGCGATGAGTTAATTTGTTTGCCAAGCCAAGAGGGGACTGAATTTTTAGCCTTACTAAGTCAGGCTAAGGTGGCATTATTAAGCGCGGGCGATACTTTACTTCAAGCCATTACTTTACAAACGCCAACGATAGCATGTGCTATTTCAAAAGATCAAAATGAGCGAGTTGTTCGTTGTGCGAGTACCGGTGTTGTTAAAGAGGCTGAGCTTGATATTTTAGATATTACCCAAAAAATAAAAGAGCTACTTTTGGAACCAAATTATAATAATACAGTAGGCCAATACGAGTCGTTAGAAAATGTGCATAGCTTTGATGTTATAACCAAAGGAGTACAAGCGTTGTTAATAGGAAGTAAGCTATGAATATTGTTATTGTAATTGACTCTCTCGTTGGTGGTGGCGCTGAAAAAGTAATGCTTACTTTGGCGCAGGAAATGGTATC
Organism: Pseudoalteromonas sp. BSi20311; assembly: GCF_000239875.1. Taxonomy (NCBI): domain Bacteria; kingdom Pseudomonadati; phylum Pseudomonadota; class Gammaproteobacteria; order Alteromonadales; family Pseudoalteromonadaceae; genus Pseudoalteromonas; species Pseudoalteromonas sp. BSi20311. The sequence continues at coordinate 19,597 of NZ_BADU01000190.1, forward strand.
AAAAGCCCACAATGTGACTATTTTGTCATTGGCGCAAAATATTGAATATGACATTCCAAACCCCTTATCTGTTGAAAGTTTATTTTCAGGTCGAGCAACAAAAGTTGATCGATTTTGGCAGATAAAAAAGAATGTTAAAGTATTAGAAGCATGGTTTGAACAAAAGCTACTTCAACTTGGTTCTATTGATTTAGTACTTTCTAATTTAGATCGTAGTAATAACTTATTAGCAAAAAGTAAAATAGAAAATATCCATTTTGTTGTTCATAACTCAGTTAATGCAGAGCTCGCTAGGCAAAAAAAACTAGGTCCGCTTTCATATTTATATCTTAAAAAAAGCAAACAAAACTTAAATGGTAAATCATTGATTTGTGTTTCTAAAGGGGTTGAAGAAGAAATAAAGCAAGGCAACTTAATTAGTCCAAGTGCTATAACAACTATTTATAACCCCTTTAATTTTAAAGAAATTAATGAGCAAGCTAATGAATCAAATATTAATATACCAGATACACCTTACTTGATTCATGTGGGACGTTTTGCTAAACAAAAACGTCACGATGTTCTGTTTGACACATTTGCCAAATTAGATAAAAAATATAAATTGGTATTGTTGTGTAATAAAAAAGAGAAAGCGTTTAAGTTAGCCAAACAATACGGAATTGAAAATCAACTTATTGTACCTGGATTTGAACAAAATCCTTATAATTGGATTAAGCAGGCTAAGGCTTTGTTGTTAAGCTCAGACTTTGAAGGATTTGGTAATGTGTTAGTTGAGGCTTTGGCTGTAGGAACACCAGTTGTCAGTACTGAGTGTCCTCATGGTCCAAGTGAAATACTTACAGGTGAGTTAAGCAAATATTTAGTACCAATTGGTCAAAGCGAAAAGCTTGTGCTGGCAGTTAAGCAAGTGCTCGCAGATAACCCAAATGTAGGCAAAGCAGCTATTTTAGAAAAAGTGTGTGCCGATAGGGTAACAGAGCAATACTTAGCATTAGCAAACTAGTTTTTATTGGGTTAACCCGTCACGATAGTGTTTATCTAAACGCTGCCAATCGTTTTGCTGCCAATGAAAGTTGCTATTGCGGCTTTGCTCTTTTAAAAAGGAGCGCTGTAAGCGAGACATATTGCTTTGTTGCCATTTTTTATGGGGAACTTTTATTTCGCCACGGTCAAAGTCGATAATGTAAACATCACCAGAGTCATCAAATAAAATATTATTAATATTTAAATCAGCGTGATAAACCCCTTTACTATGAAATTGGGCAATAGTTTGTGCTATTTTTTTTTATCTCAGCTTCACTCAATGTGCGTTCAATCAGTATATCTAATATACTTTTAGCGCCGCTAACCGCTTCAGTAATAATATCACCTCGGTAAATGAAGCCATAGCGACTCACTTTAGCTGCAATAGGCTTTGGTACATTTAAGCCTAACTCTATTAATCGAGTCATTAAGCTAAATTCTTGATAAACACGCGTTTGCTCTAGTCCCCAATATAAATATTGGTCACTAAGTAGTTTTCCTATTAGGCCGCCACGCCAATAATGGCGCAACACAGCCGTTAAATCTGCGTGTTTAAAAAACCATGCGGTTGCACGTCCCTTTTTAGCGCCAACAATTTTTTGCTGTTGCTGCCAGAAATTGGGCTCAAACCAATCTAACTCTATCTGGCTGCTATATTGAGGATGGCTCAAAATGACATGGTTATTTTTGACGTGTTGATTAAACATAGCTCATAGGGTTCGCGTTAATATGTGCACATATTAACGTGTTTTAACGCTAAGGATAAGTACTTGCAATGACGCGATTATAATTTAAGATCAGGTTTTATTATTTTACCTCCAAGGAAACGTGTGACTTCAGCGCCTACTTACACTTCAATTTGTATTTTACGTCTTTCTGCTATTGGTGATGTATGCCATGCAGTAAGTGCGGTACAAGCTATTCAAAAAGCACACCCAAATGCCAAAATTACATGGGTTATAGGTAAGGTCGAGGCGATGCTGTTAGCTGACTTACCAGGCGTTGAGCTTGTTGTATTTGATAAAAAACAAGGTAAAGCGGCACTGAAACAGTTAAAGCAAACCTTTAAAGGGCAGTGTTTTGACGTACTGCTTAATATGCAAGTGGCTTTAAGAGCAGGTTTTGTTGCTCGCTGTATTCCTGCCAAAGTTAAAATTGGTTTTGACTGGGCTCGTTCAAAAGAGCTACATAGTTTATTTATTAATAAACGCATTAAAGCCCAATCTCAGGCGCATGTTTTAGAGGGATTTAAAGGCTTTGCCCAAGCGATTGGTGTTGATGATTATGTCCCTGTATGGAATATGCCCTTTACCAACAAAGATCAAGCTAAAGCTGATGAGCTGTTAGGTGACGATTATTTATCAAATAAGCTATTTGTTATTTCGCCAGCAGCAAGTAAAGCACAGCGTAACTGGTTAGCCGATCGCTATGCTGCGCTTGCGGATTATGCACATACACAGGGGTTTAAAATAGTATTAACTGGTGGACCGACTGAACTGGAAATTAATTTAGCAAATAACATCATTAAACACTCTGATTCACCCATTCTGAACTTGGTGGGTAAAACAAAACTCAAAGAATTATTGTGCTTACTTAAACGGGCAAGCTTAGTACTTGCGCCCGATACAGGCCCAGCTCATATGGCGGTGACTGTGGGTACGCCCGTTATTGGTTTATATGCGCATTCAAACCCTGCGCGTACGGGGCCTTATTTATACCAAGACTATGTTGTTGAGGTTTACCATCAAAACTTAGTAAAGCAAACAGGTAAAATCGCCGAGCAATTGCCTTGGGGTACTCGTGTTAAAGGCGATGATTTAATGAGCCAAATAACCACCGATGCAGTAAAACAAATGTTTGATCATGTTGTTAAAAAAGAGTCGCTGTTATGAATCAAGAGAACACTAACAAGGCGCTTTTTTTAGATCGTGATGGCGTAGTAAATGTTGATCATGGTTATGTGTTTAAAAGCGAAGAGTTTGAATTTATAGACGGTGTGTTTTCAACATGCAAAGCGTTTTATGATGCGGGCTATAAAATAATTATAGTGACTAATCAGTCAGGCATTGGCCGTGGTTATTATTCTGAGAGCGAATTTTTAACACTTAGCGAGTGGATGAAAGCGCAGTTTAGCGCTCATCAAATTGAAATTACGGACGTTTATTTTTGTCCTCATCATCCTAAAAACGCATTACCAGATTATTTAAAAGAGTGCGATTGCAGAAAACCAGCGCCTGGCATGTTACTTCAAGGAATAGAAGATCATCATATCAACCCTGCGCTTAGTGTGATGGTGGGTGACAAATTAGGTGACATGCACGCTGCCATTAGCGCTAATGTACGTACCAAAGTACTGGTACGTTCAGGGCAAAAATTTGATGACAAAGCTGTAAATTTTGCTGACTATGTTTGTGACTCAATCAACGACCTTCCGGCTTTGTTTGCTGATCTAACGTAGTACACACCTCAAGCCTGTAAACTGGCAGCTTTTCCTGCCAGTTAGGTAATTTGCGACGAATGACAAACAGTGCAATTTGGCGCTTAAACTTTTACAATACCCGCATTATAAATAGCAGCAACACGTCTGCTGTTTAACCCGTTCAACCAAATGGAGATCACAGATGAGAGCATCTGCTTTTTTTAGCCAATTACAACAGCAAATCGAAGACGTTAAAGCGGAAGGTTTGTACAAGAATGAACGTGTTATCACTTCGCAGCAGCAAGCTCAAATTGAAGTGGCATCAGGCGAAAAAGTTATTAATTTTTGTGCTAACAACTACTTAGGTTTAGCTAACAGCCCAGAGCTTATTAAAGCGGCGCAACAAGGCTTAGATGACCATGGCTTTGGTGTAGCGTCTGTGCGTTTCATTTGTGGTACACAAGATATTCATAAAACGCTCGAGAAAAAAATCAGTCAATTCTTAGAAACTGAAGACACCATTTTGTATTCATCATGTTTTGATGCGAATACGGGCTTGTTTGAAACTATTTTAGGTGCAGACGATGCGATTATTTCTGATTCATTAAACCATGCATCTATTATTGATGGCGTGCGTTTATGTAAAGCAAAACGTTTCCGTTATGCAAATAACGATATGGCAGATTTAGAAAAGCAATTAATTGCAGCCGATGAAGCCGGTGCTAAAACTAAACTAATTGCTACTGATGGCGTGTTCTCAATGGATGGCGTTATTTGTAATTTAGAAGCAGTGTGTGATTTAGCCGACAAATACGACGCACTCGTTATGGTTGATGATTCACATGCCGTTGGTTTTGTTGGCGAAAACGGTAAAGGTACACCTGAGTACTGTAATGTACTCGACCGTGTTGATATTATTACTGGTACCTTAGGCAAAGCGCTTGGTGGAGCCTCTGGTGGTTATACCTCAGGTAAAAAAGAAATTGTTGAGTGGCTTCGTCAACGTTCACGTCCATACTTATTCTCAAACTCATTAGCGCCTTCAATTGTAACGGCATCAATCAAAGTGTTAGAAATGCTTGAAAATGGCGGTGAGCTTCGCGCTAAGCTATGGTCAAATGCTAAATACTTCCGCGAGCAAATGGAAGCGGCAGGTTTTACCTGTGCAGGTAAAGATCATGCGATTATTCCAGTGATGCTAGGAGACGCCAAAGTAGCGTCACTTATGGCTGATAAGCTATTGGCTGAAGGGATTTATGTAACTGGCTTTTCATTCCCTGTTGTACCAAAAGGTCAGGCGCGTATTCGTACCCAAATTTCTGCAGCGCACAGCAAGGAACAGCTTGATATAGCCATTGCAGCCTTTACCCGTATTGGTAAAGAGATTGGTGTTATTTAATTTTCTTGTTAAATCGCGGCTAAAGTCGCGATTTTTTAATTGAGTGTGGATTATGAAAGCATTATCAAAGTTAAAAGCAGAGCCAGGCATTTGGATGACAGATGCACCAAAGCCTGAAGTGGGTCATAACGATCTGTTAATTAAGATTCGTAAAACGGCTATTTGTGGCACCGATGTTCATATTTATAAGTGGGATGAGTGGGCACAAAATACCATTCCTACGCCTATGGTGGTTGGCCACGAATACGTGGGTGAAGTAATTGACATGGGCCAAGAAGTGCGCGGTTTCAATGTTGGCGACCGTGTATCAGGTGAAGGTCATATAACCTGTGGTCATTGTCGTAACTGTCGTGCTGGTCGTGTTCACTTATGCCGTAATACAACCGGTGTAGGTGTTAACCGCGAAGGTGCATTTGCTGAGTACTTAGTTATTCCAGCATTTAATGCCTTTAAAATTCCAGATAACATTAGCGATGAACTTGCCTCTATTTTTGACCCGTTTGGTAATGCAGTACATACCGCTTTATCGTTTGACTTAGTGGGTGAAGATGTATTGATCACCGGTGCAGGCCCTATTGGTATTATGGCAGCCGCAGTAGCTAAACATGTAGGTGCTCGTCATGTAGTTATTACCGACGTAAATGAATACCGCCTAGACTTAGCGCGTAAAATGGGCGCAACGCGTGCTGTAAACGTTGCGAATGAAAAGCTTGAAGATGTAGCTAAAGAGCTGGGTATGACAGAGGGCTTTGATATTGGCCTAGAAATGTCAGGTGTTCCGAGTGCATTTAATGCCATGCTAAATAATATGAATCATGGCGGCAAAATTGCCATGTTAGGTATTCCACCTTCAGATATGGCGGTCGATTGGAATCAAGTTATCTTTAAAGGCTTAGTGATCAAAGGTATTTACGGTCGTGAGATGTTTGAAACCTGGTACAAAATGGCCAGCTTGATTCAATCAGGACTTGATTTAAAACCAATTATTACTCATCAATATTCAATTGATGACTTCCAAGCTGGCTTTGATATGATGATTTCAGGCCAATCAGGTAAAGTAATTCTTAACTGGGATTAATTATCCACTGTTAAGAGAATTAAAGGCGGCATTTGTCGCCTTTTTTGTAATTATAAGAGAGTACTATGGCATTTAAACATATATCAATCGCACAAACCCTCGAACTACTAAACAAAGAGGATGTGGTGATTGCCGATATTCGCGATCCTAATTCGTATCAGGCAGGGCACATTCCTGGCTCTGAAGCACTTTCAAATGCAAATATCGCCCAATTTATGATGGAAAAAGAGTTTGACCAGCCGATTATTATTGTTTGTTATCACGGCATGAGTTCACAAGGTGCTGCCAGCTACTTAGTAGAGCAAGGCTTTGAAGATGTTTACAGTATGGATGGTGGTTTTACTGCGTGGGAAGCCGCTTACAAGGATAAAGTAGCACGATGATAGAGCTTGGTAGCCTAACTAATCCCCGCGCTGCACAGGGCTTTATAGATTACCTAAAAAGCCAAGGGCTTACAGGGCAAATTCGTACTGAGGATGGCCATACGCTTGTTATTAGTGTGGCACCTGAAGACTTTCATGCAGTGCAGCCTTTATGGAACGAATTTGCTAAAAACCCTAATCATGAGCGTTACCAACAAGCATCATGGCAAGTAGGTACTACGCAGTCACCGTTAAAGTATCAAGGGCAGTCACTTAATTTAGTCGCTCGTTTTAAAGCCTTAAGCTGGCTTAATCAAGGTGTTAGTATTCTCAGCATTATTGTTTATGTTGCCTTTTTATTTGGTGCGTTTGAGCCTATTTATATGGCGTTGCAGTTCAATCCTGCGTCACCACTTACCTGGTTAACACCTGCTATTGTGCATTTTAGCGCTATGCATATTGTGTTTAACTTAATCTGGTGGGTATCGCTGGGTGATAACATTGAAAAGCAATGCGGTAAGTCGAGTTTAATCGGGCTGTTTTTAGTTACCGCTTTAATAAGTAATTGGGCACAGTACTTAATGGTCGGTCCTAACTTTGGTGGGCTTAGCGGTGTTGTATATGGGTTGTTAGGCTTTTGTTGGATTTACAGCGCGCTTAACCCTAAACAGCCTGCACTGGTTACAACCGCGATTGTTGGTTTTATGCTGGTATGGTTAGTACTTGGTTTTGCAGATGTATTATTTGTTGGAATGGCTAATTGGGCACACTTAGGTGGGCTTATTAGCGGTATGGCTTTTGCCTATACCGCTCAGCTTTTTAAAACAAAAAGCGGCTAATGATATAAATATTTAGTAAATAACAGGTCTCGGATTATTTCTTGGCCTGTTTCTTCCTTAAGTAAGCTTTTTAGTTTTTCTGCGCTTTTAAGGCGAATTTGCTCACGCCCTGTTAAAGACTTTATTTTGTTTTCAGGCTCTTTTGATAATATCTCTACTAGCGCATCACGTAACAGCGGGGTGTGGTGTTCTACAATGGCAATGTCGGATGTTTTATTTAGCATTAAATCAACCGTGACACGTACGTAGCCCATTTTTTTACTAGATGGACCAATATAATTGGTAATAATATCTGGCTCAAACCCAAAATAACCCACAGTAGACTCAGCACGTGCTGATAAGCTAGTTAGGCTGACTAAAAGAATAAAAAGGCCTGTAAATACTGTTTTTTTCATTTCAAAAGCGTTTCCGTAAACTGGTTACAAATAGTTTATACTTATTAGTAAATAAGATACAGCAAGATGCTGTTATTTGTTGTGTTATGTAAAAGTACTCTGGACTCAAGTTTGGGATAGGCAATAGCGAGAGTCAAATGCTAATTAGCGTTTTATAATATAGGGTGTGCTTGGTGGTGAGCAAATCGCGCTTTTTCAAATTCGTTGGCAATGTTATGATCTCACTGATTTTTATCAAATAGAGCTATTGTGATTACTTTTCCTCTTTCTTTATCTGCTGATTGGCAGAATACTGCTCAAGTCAGTGGCTTATCTAGCGCTGAGCAAGAGTGGTTATTTGAACCCCATTCTTTAACGGCTAAATTAAAAAGTCAGTCTCAGCACTTTGCTGTAAAAGTGTTGAGCGAGCAAAAAGTAGACCTTTCGCAATCACAGCAAGCGTTATTAAGTGATCAGGTAAACACGGTGCTTAACCGTGAAGTGTTACTGTTGTGTGATGAACAACCGATTGTTTATGCTCAAAGTTGGTTGCCAATAACAAGTAACAATACAAACAATCAGCTGCACAATATGGGAGAGCGCCCGTTAGGTGATGTGATCTTTCAAGATCCTGCGTTAAAGCGTACCGATATTGAAATTGCGCGCTTTGATGATAACCACACATTGCAGTCACTGGTGAGCGAACTTAATTTACCGAACCGTCCCTTACTGGGAAGACGCAGCGTATTTTCTTTACACAACTATCAATTTTTGGTTTGTGAGGTTTTTTTACCAGGAGCTTATTTATACTCATGAAATTAGCCGCTTTGTCAGTTCATCATATTCCCTTTTACATCCAGTTAATGCGAATAGATAAGCCCATAGGCACTTTATTGCTGCTTTGGCCAACTTATTGGGCACTGTGGATTGCGAACGAAGGTCTGCCTAGCTTAATTAATTTCATTGTGTTTACCCTTGGGGTAATAGTTATGCGCAGCGCTGGATGCGTTATTAATGATTTCGCAGATAGAAAAATTGATGGCTCAGTAAAACGTACTTGTCAGCGTCCGCTAGCGACCGGAGCGGTAAGTAGTGGCGAAGCAATTAGTTTGTTTTTATTACTCGTTGCCATCGCCTTTATATTAGTCTTAATGCTTAATACCAATACTATTTTGTTATCGTTTGGTGCGCTTGGATTAGCGTTTTGTTATCCCTTTATGAAACGTTACACGCAACTTCCTCAAGTTGTATTGGGCGCGGCTTTTGGCTGGGCAATCCCTATGGCTTTTATGGCGTCAACAAACTCTCTCCCCGTGCAGGCATGGTTGCTATTTATTGCCAATATTTGCTGGACGGTGGCTTACGACACTATGTACGCCATGGTTGATAGGGACGATGATTTAAAAATAGGAGTTAAATCAACCGCTATTTTATTCGCCAGTTATGACCGCCATATTATAGCGATACTTAACTTTAGCTTTTTTGCGTTGATGGTTTTAATTGGGTTGATGAACCAAATAGGATTTAGTTTTTGGTTGGGATTAGCTATTGCAGCAATGTTACTTGTGTATCAACAGCGTTTGATTCATTTACGCCAGCGAGATAATTGTTTTAAAGCATTTTTAAATAACCATTACGTAGGACTGGCTATTTTTATTGGTTTATTATTTTCTTATCCCGTTTTTGCTTAACGGGGTGGGTCGATAATGCCACTAATTGACGCGTTTTTTCTGAACCAACCAGCAATCGAATAGCGGTTATCAACAGCAGGAAGTACTTCATGTACAAAGCGTTCGCTTTCAAATAATACCAAAGTGCCTGCCGTGGGTTTTATTACTATTTCTATGTCTTTACTTTTAGGCTTGTAAATAACTAGCTCTCCACCTTCCTCTGGAGAGTTCAAATATAATACGGTAGTAAAAACACGGTTTGAACGACCTTTAAATGCATCTACATGTTTTTTATAAAAATCACCTTGCGTATATTTTGCATAGTGACATTCATAATCAAACAAACCCATAAAGAAAGTTCGATTAAGCGTATTACGAACTGCTTCCATTACTTGCTGGTAGCCAAGTTGTGCATTTGAACTGCCATCAAACCAATAGGTTTTGTCTTTACGAACAGTATCATCGATTTGCAAATTATTTAATCGACCAACACCGGCAAGGCTAAAGTGGGGGTTTATTCTATAACAATCAGCCATTAAATCAGAAATTAAGCCATTATCAATGGCGTTTTCAATAATGGCATAGCCATGCGTTTCAATGTGCTCTAAATAAATTTCAGTAGCGGTAAAGTTGTTCATCAACGCTAGTCATAATAGTAGGGAGCGTTAGTGTAATGTAAAAAAACTTTAAAGCTACAAATTTATAGTGATCATCAAAGCGCATGGTGCATTGTTATGCTCTTGAAACTTTCTTGATTAGCGAGAGTAGATGGTCAACATGCTCACCCGCTTCTATCTGCTGGCTGGTTTGCACAATAAGTTGCTCATGGCTAATATCGTTATTGGTCTTAAGCTGAATTAGATTGTGGTTCTCTGCCACAGAGCTAGTGTGTTCAATACCGGCAATCGCAAAGTGGTCTGATTTTTCAAGTCCAGCCATGACCTGCTCAATACTGCCCACTTTAATTGTTGAAACTTTATTTAATGAATCAATCACTTCATTCAGCATTGATTGCACTTGTTTTGATTGCGAAAAACAACTAAACATGGGAAAGCTTTCAAGCTCTTTTTTACTGATATCGCTTTTATTTGCTAATGGGTGTTGTTTTGAGCAAAACAAAATAAGCTGATCAGGTAATTGTATGTCGCTACCTATACTGTTGACTATTTGCGAGCATACACTAATGTCAATTTCCCCTTGAAGTAACTTTCTGTGAAGCTCAGTTTTGTTTTGCAGCTGCATTTCAATTTTAATATGAGGGTATTGGCTTAAAAACTCACCGCAGGTAATTGGCACTATGCTGCTGGTTGTTGTGGTGTAACCAATGACCAGCTTTTTCTCTTCAGTGCCATTAATCGATTGAAAAGCGCGGTGTTTTATTTGCTCCAACTCATTGAGGGTATTTCTAGCAAAGTCGAGGAAAAGCTCCCCAGCTTGAGTTAATTTGACTGATCGAGTAGAGCGGGTAACAAGTTCGTAACCAAGTTCTGTTTCAAGGGTTTGAATACTACGAGTTAACGCAGATGTGCTAATTTGGGTTTGTTCTGCAGCTTGCCTAAAATGACGAAGTAGGCCAAGCGCTACAAATTGTTCTAATTGTTCAAATCTCACTATATAGTCCTTTTTTATAGGTAAGCTAGGGGAATTACAGATTTAATACTGACTTTATATCCCTACAGATCAGTTGAAACATGGTTTTTAACCACCGACTTAGATTAACTTTCTTTTCATCGTATTTAAAGAGAATAGTTGCAAAATGTTGTTATACCTTTGGGTAATGTTAAGTAACTGTTGGGTTTTATTATTAGCCTAATTTGTGCAATTTTATAAACAGCTTTATTAAAGTTTCGGTTTGTTAATTGCTGTTTTTGCTTTTTGGATTAGGTCCAATAAAATTTTTACTAACTCTATTACTTAATGGTTTATTTTCAATATTTTGCAATTCAATTTCTATGGCGTCGCAAGAAATGTGAATTTCAAATAATGAAGTAAGCAAAGATAAGCTTAAGCAGCTTAAACTGACACCAAATAAAATAATACCTGTAGTATTAAATTCTATGAATAAGGCGAACATAGATAACGTACATAATAAAAAAGCAGCCACCCCGTATACTTGCATGGTTCTTATTAGTTTTATTCGCTTTCTTAGGTTGGTTATTTGCGCCACCACAACAGGACGAATTGACTCCCCTTCACGCGCATTCAGTTCTCGTATTAGTTGCGCAAGTACTAAAAATCGGTTTGTATAGGCAAGTAACAACAATGAGATGGCTGGGAAAAGTAAACCTGGGGTCGTTAGCGTCATAATGTGTCCTTAAATCATATTATTTGCTTTAGGTTACGCAGGCGCATTGTACACATAAAGTAAATGAGGTGGATATTGCAAAATACTAATAATAGTGATTCAAATGTAACATTATTTGATTGGGTAACGCTTTATAACGCAGAAAATAGTTTAGAGGCCAATATAATAAAAGGATTGATTCTTAACGCGGGAATTGAGTGTCAAATTAAAGGCGAAATGCTGCAAGGTGCTATGGGCGAGATCCCATTTGAGCAAACACAAGTAAGTGTGCAGGTTTATGCGATAAAAGAGCGCCATGCACGCGAAATATTGGTAAACTATCAGCAAGTAAAACAATCAGCTCCAGATTGGGTATGCCCTAACTGTAACGAGCATAATGGATCAACATTTGATTTTTGTTGGTCATGTGGGACTTTAAAGAATGACAAAAGCGAATAATTTTCAGCGTATTAGAGAGTTAAATTACCTACAAAAGGCGGTATTAGCCAGTGCGTTAATAGAGCGTATGTTGCCTAATTATGGACTATTTAGTGAGGCTACCGGTTTTGGTGATGAGGTTATTTTACGTAATGCTTTAAATGTATGTTGGGAAAAGATACTGCTTCCTAAAAGTAAGATTGATTTAGAAAAGCAAGTCGAAAAAATTGAACCTAATGTACCTGAACTTGCTGATTTTGATATGTTTGGCACTTATCCTGCCATTGACGCTGCCACCTCATTATTGAGCTTAATGCATGGCCTTTTAGCACAAGACGAGCAAGAATTTGTTAATGTGAGTAAAATATCGCAGGCAACTGTGGCTCGCTTTATTGAGTATCAAATGACGGTTGAAGGGGATGTTGCTGATAATAAAGCAGTGCGTGAACACCCACTAATGCAATACGAAATAGAGGTATTAGGTGAACTAATTGATTTTGTAGAAGCTATGGGGCGTATTACTGCTGAAAATGTAAAAGCATTGAAAAAGCATGTCCTTGCTGATGGCCAAACTAACATTGGTTTAGCACTTTAAGTTATTTGTTTTAAACACCTTGTTAGGTGGCAGGAGAATTAACAATGCGAATTTTAGGCATTGAATCATCATGCGATGAAACTGGTATTGCTATTTATGATGATGAAAAAGGGCTACTGGCTCATCAATTATATAGCCAAGTAAAAGTACATGCTGATTACGGTGGTGTGGTACCTGAACTTGCATCTCGCGATCATGTACGTAAAACATTGCCGCTTATCGATGCGGCATTTGCACAAGCTGGCTGTGGACCGGAAGATTTAGACGGCATTGCCTACACGGCAGGACCTGGTTTAGTGGGGGCATTGTTGGTGGGCACCTCAATTGGTCGCTCTTTAGCGTATGGTTGGGACATTCCAGCTGTAGCAGTGCACCATATGGAAGGGCATTTATTAGCGCCAATGCTTGAGGAAAACGTTCCCGAATTTCCATTTATTGCTTTACTCGTATCTGGCGGTCATACCATGATGGTAAAGGTCGCGGGTATTGGCCAATATGAAGTATTGGGTGAGTCGGTAGATGACGCTGCAGGTGAAGCATTTGATAAAACAGCTAAATTACTAGGACTTGATTACCCTGGCGGCCCTCGTTTAGCTAAAATGGCTGAGCAAGGCGTTGCCAAACGATTTGTTTTTCCACGCCCGATGACAGATAAGCCTGGTCTTGATTTTAGCTTTAGTGGCCTAAAAACCGCCGCTTCGATTGCTATTCGTGAAAATGATAGCGACGAGCAAACTAAAGCAGATATTGCCCATGCATTTCAAACAGCTGTTATAGATACTTTAGTGATTAAGTGTAAAAGAGCACTAAAGCAAACGGGTATTAAACGTTTAGTAATAGCCGGTGGTGTGAGTGCTAATACACAACTACGTTTGCAATTAGAGCGTGTGATGCAAGGTATGAAGGGCGAAGTGTATTACCCTCGCACTGAGTTTTGTACCGACAATGGCGCAATGATTGCTTATGCTGGTATGCAGCGTTTAAAAGCAGGGCAATTTGCTACGCTTGACATGAAAACTAAACCGCGCTGGCCAATCGATAGCTTAGAAGCAATATAGTTAACCAGAACTTATTAGTTATTACTTATTATCATCTGTGGGGGCTTGTTTAGTCCCTACTTTTGGTTCTTCACCCTTAAATAAACGTACAATATTAGTACGATGCCTAATAATGATCAGTAGCGTAATAAAGGTCACCGGTAAGGTATATAACGGTTTTATCCACCATGTATATAAAGGTGCTAGCGTCACAGCGACTAACGCTGCAAGCGATGAGTAGCGGGTAATCGCGACAATAATCAGCCAAGTACCAATTAATAACCCTCCTAAAGAAAGCCCTATCGGTAGTAATGAACCAAATGCCGTTGCGACCGCTTTACCCCCCTTAAAACTAAAAAATAACGGGTACATATGGCCTAAGCATGCTGCAACCGCGACTAAACCGAGCTCTAGCGGCTCAAGTTTTAAAAAGTAAGCGCCCCAAACAGGAATAGTACCCTTTAAAATATCAAATATTAACACTAAGCATGCGGGGAGTGCCCCGCCTAAGCGGTAGACATTGGTTGCTCCTGGGTTATTGGAGCCATTTGTGCGTGGATCGGGAAGTTTGAATAGCCGCGACACTAAAATGGCCGATGAAATCGAGCCGAGCAAATAGGCTAAAACAAACATTAAAATGACTAACACGCGCTTCCTTATTTTTTAATCATTACTTTTAAGCTATTATTGGCGTCAAAATTTACGGGCCTCTTAAATTACTCGCAATTTCGTAACCATTCTATTGTAGAAGTAATTTTAGTATATTTAAACACTGATTAAAGTATATACAGTATTAATTTGATTGATACAATATGTAATTAACTCAGTGACTTGTTACAGTCATTTGGAGTATCAATGGACAAGGTATTTATATCACAATTGCATGTCGAAACGATTATCGGTGTGTATGATTTTGAAAAGAAAAGTAAACAAAGCCTGTACTTTGATATTGAAATGTTAAGTGACATCAAACCTGCAGCACAAAACGATGATATTAGCTTAGCATTAGATTACGCCAAAGTGAGTGAGCGAGTCATCGAGCACAGCACGACTAAACCAGTCGAGCTTTTAGAAACGCTGGTGGAGCAATTAGCGCAAATTATTTTAACCGAATTTAATACACCTCAAGTAACGATAAGAGTTAGCAAGCCCGCCGCAGTTTCACAAGCGCAAACTGTGGGTGTAGAGATAACCCGCAACAAGGCTTCGGCTTAAATGGCGCAGATATATATTAGCCTTGGTTCAAACATTAATAAGGCAGAGCATATTCGTCGTGCTCTAGTGGCGTTAAATGAGCACTTTGAAAACACACAGCATTCATCAGTATTTGAAAGTGAAGCTGTAGGTTTTGCCGGTAATAACTTTTATAACTCAGTACTTGCCGCCACCACTAACATGGCGCTGGTTGATGTGTGCGCGTTATTAAAACAAATAGAACGCGATAATGGTCGCCAAGCAAATGATAAAAAATTTAGCCCACGTACTCTGGATCTCGATTTACTTTTTTATGATGATGTAATTTGCGAGAGCCCAGCACAACTACCGCGTGATGAAATTACTAAAAATGCCTTTGTTTTGCAGCCTTTAGCCGAGGTGGCGCCTAACTTTTATCATCCGGTAGCAAAACAAACGATTGCCCAAATATGGAATGCATATAACAACCCTCAACAAAAACTATGGAAGGTGGAGTTTTCTAACCCATGAGTATTATAGAAATAATTGTTTTAGCCCTAATTCAGGGATTTACTGAGTTTTTACCTATATCGAGTTCTGCACACTTAATTTTACCGTCACAAATTTTAGGTTGGGAAGATCAAGGTTTAGCATTTGATGTTGCCGTGCATGTAGGCACTTTAGTTGCGGTTGTTATTTATTTTCGTAAAGAAGTAGCCGATATACTCGGTGCTTGGTTTAAATCGTTTGGTGCGCAAGGCACAACAGATGATAGCAAACTAGGTTGGTGGATCATTTTAGGTACTGTGCCTGCGGCTATTTTAGGCTTATTGCTAAAAGACTTTGTTGAACTGTATTTACGCAGCGCATGGGTGATTGCAACCACAACGATCGTATTTGGCTTATTACTTTGGTACGCCGATGCCAAAGGTAAGCAGATAAAAACAATTTATCAGCTAAACTGGAAAACGGCCCTTATTATTGGCTTTGCACAGGCCGTTGCGATGATCCCTGGCACTTCACGTTCAGGTATTACTATGACTGCGGGTTTGATGCTGGGTATGAACAAACAAAGTGCAGCGCGCTTTTCGTTTTTATTAGCTATTCCAATCATTTCGATGATGGGTCTTTATTACACTGCAGAACTTGCCCTTGGCGATCATATCGTAGATTGGACGGCATTATTGTTAGGTGTAGTGCTGTCGTTTTTATCAGCTTATGCTTGTATTTTTATGTTTTTAAAAGTGATTGAGCGAATGGGAATGCTGCCATTTGTTATTTATCGTTTATTATTAGGTATAGGTTTAATATTCTTTTTAATGTTATAAGCCATTAATTTTTTAAAGGCCTCCCAATTCGGGAGGCCTTTTTATTTGCGCCAAGGGTTAATGGTAACTTAAGCTAAATTTTGGCATTATAGCGTCATTAAACTTTGCCTTAGAGCAAACCCCGTGCAGGATGAAAGGATAGTAAATGCATATACATATTTTGGGTATTTGTGGCACATTTATGGGTGGTATTGCCGCTATAGCTAAATCATTGGGTCATCACGTTACTGGGTCAGATCAAAACGTTTACCCACCAATGAGTACCCAGTTACAAGAACTGGGTATTGAACTAACGCAGGGCTATGATGTATCTCAACTAGAGCCAGTACCAGACATCGTTATTATTGGTAATGCAATGAGCCGTGGTAATCCGTGTGTTGAATATGTACTAGATAAAGGCCTGCCTTATACTTCAGGGCCTGAGTGGCTAAAACATAACTTATTACAAGATTCATGGGTGCTGGCTGTGGCGGGAACTCATGGTAAAACAACCACCGCCAGTATGTTGGCGTGGATACTTGAATATGCGGGTTTAAAACCGGGCTTTTTAATTGGCGGAATTGTACAAAACTTTGGTCTTTCTGCGCGAGTTGGGGAAACGCCATTTTTTGTGATAGAAGCCGATGAGTACGATACGGCCTTTTTTGATAAACGCAGTAAGTTTGTTCATTATTTACCGCGAACGCTTATTTTAAATAATCTTGAATTTGATCATGCTGATATTTTTGAAGATTTAAACGCGATTAAAAAACAATTTCACCATTTGATACGTACATTACCGCAAAGCGGCAAAGTGTTGTGGCCTAAAAATGATGAAGCACTGAGCGATGTTATAGCAAAAGGGTTGTGGAGCGAGAGCGAAACTCTAGGCGATGACTGGAATTATGAATTACTCAAAGCCGATGGTTCTCAATTTAATGTGTTATTAAACAAGCAGCTGCAAGGCGAAGTTAACTGGCAGGCAATTGGTGAGCATAACGTTAAAAATGCCATGATGGCTATTGCAGCAGCACGCCATGTGGGAATTGCAATAGAGCACAGTATCGAAGCTTTGAGTGAGTTTATCAGCCCAAAAAGGCGGATGGAGCTTAAAGCAGATATTAATCATATTAAAGTGTATGACGATTTTGCCCATCACCCAACGGCAATACAAACAACGCTTGCGGGGCTGCGTGCTAAAGTGGGCGATGAAAAAATCATAGCGATTTTAGAGCCGCGCTCTAACACCATGAAAATGGGAGTGCATCAATTTACACTTCTCGATTCACTTCGCGATGCAGACGACGTGCTGTTATTCGAACCAGAAAACTTAAACTGGTCACTTAAAGAGCAAGCTGACAAAGCGGGTATGCAGTGCTTTGATTCTACAACCGCCATTATTGATACAGTGCTTGAGAATATTGAGCCAAATCAACATGTTTTAATTATGAGTAATGGTGGTTTTAATGGTCTGCATCAGCAACTTGTTGATGGTTTGGCCGATAAATACAGCGGAGAATAATGTGCAATTTAAAGATACAATCACCTTAGCATTTAGCGGCGCATCAGGCGCACCATATGGGTTGAGGCTGTTGGAAGTGTTGCTTGAGCAACAATTTCAAGTGTATGTACTTATTTCAAGTGCTGCGCGTGTAGTTTTTGATACCGAGTCTAATATAAAGTTATCAGGGAATGAAGATAAAGCTACCGAGCAGTTAAGTGTATTATTTAACGCCAAGCCTGAACAATTAAAGGTATTTGGCAAAGATAACTGGTTCAGTCCGGTGGCTTCGGGCTCAGCAGCACCGAAAAAAATGATAGTATGTCCATGTAGTGCCGGGTCAGTGTCTGCGATTGCAGTCGGCGCATCAGATAATTTATTAGAGCGCGCTGCCGATGTGGTGATAAAAGAGCGAGGCCAGCTTATTCTAGTGCCACGCGAGACGCCATTTAGCGAAATTCACTTGGAAAATATGCTCAAATTGTCGCGTTTAGGGGTCACTATCATGCCCGCTGCTCCTGGGTTTTATCATCAACCACAAAGTATAGAAGACTTGGTTGATTTTATGGTGGCGCGAATTTTAGATCATTTAAATATTGAACATAACCTCACAAAGCGCTGGGGTTATGGTGAGGGTAAGAAATGAATAAGCAAAACATTGCTTTAAATATTGAAGGCCTTACCAAGGTTTACAAAAATGGGGTAGAGGCAGTAAAAGGGGTTGATTTACAAGTGCATGAAGGTGACTTTTTTGCACTGTTAGGTCCAAATGGGGCGGGTAAATCAACCACTATTGGGGTAATTTCTTCACTGGTTAATAAGACCAAAGGCAAAGTTGAAGTATTTGGTCACGATATTGATACCGACCTTGAAGCGGCTAAAGCGAATTTAGGCCTAGTACCACAAGAGTTTAACTTTAGTCAGTTTGAAACCCTAAGCCAAATACTCGTTAATCAAGCAGGTTACTACGGTGTACCGCGCGGCGAAGCACATAAACGTGCAGATAAATACTTAGCGCAACTTGGATTAATCGAGAAAAAAGATAAGCAAGCACGTACTCTTTCTGGTGGTATGAAGCGTCGTTTGATGATTGCACGTGCCTTAATGCATGAGCCAAAGTTACTTATTTTAGACGAACCAACTGCGGGCGTTGATATAGAGCTGCGCCGCTCAATGTGGGAGTTTTTAAGACAAATCAACGAACAAGGTGTGACCATTATTTTAACCACTCACTACCTTGAAGAAGCCGAACTACTGTGTAAAAACATCGCTATTATTGATACCGGTCGCATAGTTGAAAACACTACTATAAAAGCTTTGTTGGCTAAATTAGACAAAGAAATCTTTGTACTGGATTTAAAGCAGCCTACCAATCCGGTGACACTTGAAGGGTATAATTTCACCATGACTGATGAGCACACCATTGAAGTTGAAGTGGCTAAATCACAAGGGCTTAATGCTGTATTTAGTGCGTTAACCGAACAAGGTAATACTGTGCTAAGCATGCGCAATAAAGCAAATCGATTAGAAGAATTATTTGTAGGTTTATTAGAGCAAGGGCGGGGCGAATAAATGTTTAAATATGGCGTAGCCTTAAAAAGTATTTGGATTAAAGAGTGTATTCGCTTTTTGCGTATTTGGGTGCAAACCTTAGTGCCGCCAGCGATTACTATGAGCTTATATTTTGTTATTTTTGGGAACTTAATAGGCTCGCGTATTGGCGATATGGGCGGCTTTAGTTACATGGAGTTTATTGTTCCTGGCCTTATTATGATGTCAGTTATAACAAACTCTTACTCGAATGTAGCTTCAAGCTTTTACTCAACTAAGTTTCAAAAAAGTATTGAAGAGTTATTGGTTGCACCTGTGCCTAATTACATCATTGTGTTGGGTTATATGGGCGGAGGCATGACCCGTGGCATTATGGTTGGCTTTATTGTAACGTGTGTTTCTTTATTTTTTGTAGATATACAAATACATAATATTTTTGTGATTATGGCCACTGTTATTCTTACCTCGGCGGTGTTTGCCTTGGGCGGGTTAATCAACGCTATTTATGCAAACAGCTTTGATGACATAAGTATTATTCCGACCTTTATTTTAACACCCCTAACCTATTTAGGCGGGGTGTTTTATTCAATCACTTTACTGCCTGATTTTTGGCAAATGGTGTCGCAAATTAATCCTATTATTTATATGGTTAACGCATTTAGATATGGGTTTTTAGGTGTGTCGGATGTAGATTTATCGGTCGCAATGGGTGTGTTGTTGGTGTTTATCAGCGTCCTATTTACTTTAGCACTGACGCTAATTAAAAAAGGTGTGGGGCTAAGACACTAATGAGCGATGCAAATTCACGTAGTATTGTATCTAATCAAGCGGGGCTTCATGAAAAGCTTGATGAAATAGTTAATAAACACTTACAAGCCGAGTTTAAAAAGCCAATTGCAACACATACGCAAACCGCATTTGATGAAGTTAATGCTAAAGTGCAAGCCTTTAATGGGCCGCTTATTTTAGATTCCTGTTGTGGGGTCGGGGAGAGCACCGCTAATTTAGCAAAACGTCATCCTGAAGCGTTAGTTGTGGGCATTGATAAGTCATCTCACCGACTTGATAAGCATGATGTTGAGTATAAACAAACTGAGAGTGGTCAATACATTTTAGTGCAAGCTGACTTAAATGACTTTTGGCGTTTAGCGGTGGCTGCTAATTGGCAGCCTACGCATCACTATTTGCTTTACCCTAACCCTTGGCCTAAGTCTAAACACATACAAAGGCGCTGGCATGGGGCGGCTATCTTCCCCTTTATTGTTAAATTAGGTGGTTTGCTTGAAGTGCGCAGTAACTGGGATATCTATGTTAAAGAGTTCGCCAGAGCGCTCGAGTTAGCTGGGTATCCTTGTCAAACCGCGTTGTTTGAATCAGATGAAGCAATTACTCCTTTTGAGCGTAAGTACTGGGCCAGTGGTCAGCAAAGCCACCGACTAGCCATTAATATTAATAACTAATTCATTGCTTTTTTAAAGTCAGTAACATGTGGCGTTGGTTTGCCAAGGAAACTACCTTGCATCAGCGTCACATTTAGTTGGCTGAGTAACTCTGCAACCGTATCACTTTCTACCGCTTCAACAACCAATTCAAGTTCAAGCTGCTGGGCTATATCAGTGATGTAGGATATAAATAGCGACGTATTTGCATCATTTAATAGCTGCTTTGTGATTGCACCATCGAGTTTTATACCATCAACCTCCACTTTTAAAGTATTAAGAGTATTAATAAACTCATTACCCCAGCAGTGCATCACCACCTTTGCCCCCTTACTTTTTACCATTGCGATAAATGACTTTATTTCATAGTAATGTGAAATAACCTGCGACTCTAAAATCGAAATAGTAATGTTTTCAGGATTAGGGTAGCGATGAAGCTCATACGCAATATGATCATAAATAGTGGGATCTGCAATGTTTTCAGCGCACAGCGTTAACTCCCAACAAATTGCTGATTTACGAAAACGTGAAACACATTGAGTAAACAGTGCATGGGTTAACATGCCATTCATACGCAGTCTATTTAGTGCATTTGCAAAGGTATCAGGGGTTAAAATCTCCCCTTGTGAAGTGACTATTCTCGGTGAGCAATCATACCTAATAACTTCATCGGTATGAGTATTTATAACCGGCTGAAAGTAAGGAACAACACGATGAGCATCAAATGCTTCACGAATTTCTTTTGCTATTTCAACATTATATAAATATAGAGATTTAGCGTCATTAATTGCCTCACAGTAGTTAACTATGCTCTGATCGCCCTGCTTAGATTGCAGTAACGCAATATGAGCATTCTTAAGCAGTAATGACTTATTCCCTCTTGCCACTCCAGCGTTGAGCGTAATATAAATAAATGGGTCTGTAATAAAAGGTGTATTTTTATTATGGGATTGAATAATGCTATATAGCTCATCAAAGGGAGTTTCTTTATCAGTTAAAATAGCGAGTTTATTAGTTGCAATACGATAAATACGTGCGTGCAAACGGGCTTGCTGCTTAAAGTGAGTGAGCAGCTTTTTCATCACTTCATCGGCTGTTTTTGTGCCAAAAAAAACGGCTGATATTATCAATTTCGTTCACTAAAATAATCGCAATTTGTAAATGATGTTCATTGCTTTTTTTTAGCCGTTTTTCTAAGGCAATATGATTTTCGAATCCGCTTGCATGGTCGCTCATTAATGAACGACGTACTCCATAGTAATAAAGAGTATAAACTATTAATAAAATAATAATTACGCAGCAAAAATGAAACATAGATTGATATAAGTCTGT
This sequence comes from Pseudoalteromonas sp. BSi20311, assembly GCF_000239875.1. Lineage (NCBI taxonomy): Bacteria > Pseudomonadati > Pseudomonadota > Gammaproteobacteria > Alteromonadales > Pseudoalteromonadaceae > Pseudoalteromonas > Pseudoalteromonas sp. BSi20311. The sequence continues at coordinate 41,418 of NZ_BADU01000190.1, forward strand.
TTTTAACGCATTGCTAATTTTATCAACGCTAATATCTGCAGCTGTAATATAGGTTCTGCCATTTTTTGCCAGATGAGGAATATATACTGTTTTAGAATGGCCGCGATGCGCTGTTGAGGTTTCAAAAATAGGGGCCGTTGATAAAAATGCAGCCATAGTTATTGGCGTGGCTTCGGGATAAAGATCTAAAAACTGAGTAACTTTACCGTTATTTTGATCATCTTGAGTGTAGCTAGAGGCAGTAAAATAAACATTTTCATCAATCAGTACCATTGAATATAAATAATCTATATTTAAATCATTGGCCAATGCCGAAAGCTGGTCGGCTTTATTTTGATAGCTTGAAAAGCTAATTTCTTGCGCTACTTTATCGTGATAATCATTACCTAAAATGTACTTTACGCTGGTGGCTGCATTTAATAAACGATTATCAATGCTGCGTATAACATCATTATTGATGGCAGTGTAGGTGTAGTAACTGTAAATTATTAAGCTGACTAAAAAAAGACGGTACCGAGCGCCAACCGAGTTAATTTTAGATTTCCTTTTAGCATGCAACATCCTTATTTTTTGTTAGATTTATTATACTTAAAAATTATAAATGCCCAATATTTTAATTACCCTTTGTACTAAATATAAAAAATAGTGAAATGTTATCTATTTTGTATTGTCTTTTATGGCTTAAAACGAGACATTTTTGTCATATTGCAGTAAAGTTAGCGCAATTTTTTTAGAAATGCCGTTGCTTAAAAACACCTTAAATTAGCGTGTTTTACAAACTAACAGGTGTTTTAGTCACACACTAGGTATGAAGATGGATCAAAAGCGTTGTGCCGTCGCCTCTAAAGAAAGCCTCAAACGGATATTTACCGTTCCAGAGGCCCCTGACTCAACTTTGAGCAAAATAGAGCTTGAAATTTCGAGTAATTTAGCAGGTTTCTTAAACGAAAATATCGCGGCAATTGAAAAACCATTACATGAAATAGAAAAAGATTTTCAATCGGCGGCTATCCCTGAAGAGCCAACGTTTGTGTCTTGCTATGCCCAAGATATTATGGAACAGCTGGTTGCTCATTCTGTACATACCGCAGCGCCAAGCTTTATTGGTCACATGACATCTGCTCTGCCACATTTTTTACTGCCGTTATCGAAATTAATGGTTGGGCTAAATCAAAACCTTGTAAAAATAGAAACCTCAAAAGCGTTTACCCCATTAGAGCGTCAAGTTTTAGGAATGATGCATCATTTAGCTTATAGCCAAAGTGATGGTTTTTATTCTAAATGGATGCACAGTGCAAAAACCTCTTTAGGAGCATTTTGCTCTGGTGGCACAGTAGCTAACATTACAGCACTTTGGATTGCCCGCAACCGCTTATTGAAAGCAGATGGCAACTTTAAAGGCATTGCTGCACAAGGTTTAGTGGCGGGAATGCTCCACTATGGTTACAAAGGACTGGCGGTTTTAATCTCTGAGCGAGGTCATTACTCATTAGGCAAATCGGTTGATTTATTAGGTATTGGCCGTGAGAATTTAATTGGTATTAAAACATCGGCTGATAATAAAGTTGATGTAGCTGCTATGCGAGAAAAAGCGCTAGAGCTTGAAGCGCAAGGCATTAAAGTGATGGCAATTATTGGTGTAGCCGGAACGACTGAAACTGGTAATATCGATCCACTTGAAGACATGGCTAATTTAGCACAAGAGATTAATTGCCACTTTCATGTTGATGCGGCGTGGGGCGGAGCTACTTTACTGTCTAATACCCATAGGCATTTATTAAAAGGTATTGAGCATGCAGATTCAATCACCATTGATGCGCATAAACAAATGTATGTACCGATGGGAGCAGGTTTGGTGCTGTTTAAAGACCCTGCTGCAACTGATGCCATAGAGCATCATGCTGAATATATTTTACGTAAAGGCTCTAAAGATTTAGGCAGCCATACCCTTGAGGGGAGCCGCCCTGGTATGGCGATGTTAGTGCATGCTTGCTTACGTGTTATTGGTCGTAAAGGCTATGAAATGCTTATCGATCGCAGTATTAAAAAAGCACGTTACTTTGCTGGTTTGATAAAAGCAGATGAAGACTTTGAATTAATATCAGAACCTGAGCTATGTTTGCTAACTTATCGTTATGTCCCTAAGCAAATTAAAAATGCGATAGCACAGGCCGACGCACAAACCCGTTTAGATATCTTTGCCGCGCTTAATCGTTTTACTGCAAGCATGCAAAAACGTCAACGTGAATCAGGTCGCTCGTTTGTATCGCGTACACGTTTAACGCCAGTTCAATATGATAACCAACCAACCGTGGTATTTAGAGTGGTGCTTGCGAATCCGCTTACATCAGGTGCAATATTAAAAGAGATATTAGAAGAGCAGAAAGAACTAGCTCAAACCGACCCTGTATTTAAAAAGTATTTACGAAAATATATGTAACTAACCTGAACTCTGGTTTAGAGATTTACTAACATATTGAATCAAAGATGATATTTATGTTTATTTTCTCTAGCCAGAGATTTTCAGTGAAAACAAGGCGAACTTACGCGTCAATAGCTAGCCTATTGCAAGTAAATTCAACGCAGTTAGCGCTAAAAATAGCTGCTTGAGATAGATTTATTATTCAGAGTTCAGGTTAAATATAAATGCTATAAAAAAGACGCTTAATAGCGTAATGCCGATCAGTTAAGAATATTTTTGATCGGTTGACTGATCTTTTTAACGCTTTCAAAATCCGATATCTGTCTCTGGTATCGGATTTTTTTATGCGCTTTGAAAATGAATTAGCGGTCGCTTTTAACTCTTGTGGTAGTTTTCATACATTTGAAAAATATGCTGAGCTACTTTCCCCTCAACTTATTCAGCAAGGCTTTGAACAAGCTGGTGTGGCTACCATTCGTAAAAGAAGGTTGCCGCTTGAAACGGTTCTGTGGTCAATTATCGGCATGTCTTTATATCGTCAGAAATCGGTTTGGGATATTGCAACACAAATGGACATTATGTTGCCCGATAAT
>NZ_BADU01000189.1:0-517 GCF_000239875.1 Pseudoalteromonas sp. BSi20311
GAATCGCCCCGAGTTCATCGGAGACCAGTTTGTTTAAGTCAGGCCACTTTACCTGACTCGTTTAAATTATCATAGTAGTCTGTTTCATATTGAGCTGGTGAAATATACCCAATTGAAGATAATAGGCGTTGATTATTAAACCAATTAACCCACTCTAACGTTGCGTATTCAACAGCATCAACATTCTTCCACGGGCCATTTCTGCGAATAATCTCTGTTTTAAATAATCCATTTATTGTTTCAGCCAATGCATTGTCATAAGAGTCACCCACACTGCCTACAGACGCTTGAATTCCAGCTTCAGCAAGTCGCTCAGTGTATCGTATAGACAGATATTGACTCCCTCTGTCGCTGTGGTGAATTAACCCCTCGGGATTGCCACGATGCCAAATAGCTTGCTCTAACGCATCAAGAATAAGTTCTGTGTGCATTGTCGTTGATACACGCCAACCTACAATGTATCGTGAAAAAACATCTATCACGAAAGCGACATAAACAAACCCACTCCATGTGGCAA
>NZ_BADU01000188.1:0-64268 GCF_000239875.1 Pseudoalteromonas sp. BSi20311
TTATTTTATTGTTTGTAGCTTAATAGTCTTTAAGCGAAATAGATTCATTTAAAAAATCCAGTATATGTAATTAGACTCAATAGTATTATTCTATGAAAGCTATATATTATTTATAAGCTGAGAAAAGGTATTTGTTAAAACTGTATTGGCTTTGGATAACAGCTATAACGAAACCGGCTCTTCCATCTAAAAAACCTAGCCTTAAAAAATAATGTCGAATAAAAGCAAATATGGCAGAGCCAGTAGCTTTTGATAATGAGGCTTTTTTTCCTTTTTGAATTATTTGCTTTGCGCCTAAGTTAGCATAGTGGTTTCTTTTATTAAGATAGGTAAAAATATCTTGGTGCTGGAAGTGTAAAATGTTTTCTTTTAGTGTAATTAGCTCACAGTCTTTTGTTATAACAGATTCATGCACTAAGTTTCTGTTGTAACTTGTTTTTTTCTTGTTGTATATACGGGCAATATGATCAGGGTGCCAGCCACTGTGATAAATAAACTGGCCACAAAAATATGTTAGCCGATTTATTCTTAATACATTTTCTTCACTACACCTAGGCAAAGTATTAAGTATCTCATTTTTTAATGTTTCACTAACTTCTTCATCGCAGTCAATAGCAAAAATCCAGTCGTTACTAGCTAACTGTTCAGCTCTTCGACGTTGCTCGCCAAATCCTTGCCAATCCTCTCTAATGAATATCTTATCGGTGTATTTTTTTGCAATTTCGAGTGTATTATCTGTACTGCCTGAGTCAAGCAGAATAATCTCGTCAGCCCATTTAACTGATTCTAAACAGCGGGCAATTGTATTTTCCTCATTCTTACAAATAATACAAACAGATAGTTTCAAAATATTCTTCTCATAATTAAGTTACTGACGATAGATCCTAACATAAATCCATCTACAAATTAGTTACTATAGTATTCCAAAGTATTACTTCTATGACCATTTTTATAGCTATTTTTAAATAACCAATGCTAAAGTTGATATTACCTAATTACTTAGTATTGTTTAATCTAATAGTTTGATTATATGGTTCTTTACTCTAGGGGATTTTTTATGAAACATCTTGTTGATGCAAAGTGGCTTAACATGCGTTTAAAGCAAGCTAACCTGGTTATTTTTGATGCGGGTATGTTACGTCCCTCAGCTGCGGGGGAGTACTCACCCGTTGCCATGCTACCTAAAGCACAACGGTTTGATATCAAAAAAGAACTCGCAGATCCCTCAAACCCATTGCCTAATACCTTGTGTAGTGCAGAACAATTTACTCAAGTGATGCAAAAAGCGGGAGTGAATCACGATTCACTTGTGGTGATTTATGAAGATGCAGGGTTATTCAGTGCAGCTAGAGCTTGGTGGATGTTTAAAGCCATGGGGTTTGATAACGTAAAAGTCCTCAGTGGCGGTTTAGCCAAGTGGCTTGAACTTGGGCTTCCGGTTGAATCAAACTATACACAAGCATCATTAAAAGGCGATTTTATTGCTCAATACCGGCCTGATTACTTTATTGATAAAAAACAGGTGCTAAGTGCTACTGAGGATGCCAATACAGTTATTTTAGATGCACGCGCTTATGAGCGCTTTACCGGCAAAAGTAGTGAGCCAAGAGCCGGAATGCGCAGCGGCCATATTATTAATAGCTATTCGCTACCTTTAAATAGTCTATTAGAAAATGGCGAGGCAAAATCACTCGACTTTATAAAGGCAAAGTTTAATGAATTAGTTGGTAATGCAACCCACTTACAATTTAGCTGTGGCTCTGGCGTTACTGCCTGTGCGCTTGCGCTGTTCGCTGATGAATGCGGCTATAGTAATTTAAGTGTGTACGATGGCTCGTGGAGTGAATGGGGAGCCGACAGTTCACTGCCAATTGCAGCGGGAGAGTAGATTAATTGTAGGGACAATTTTTACACCCGTTTTTGCAGCAAGTACCCCGTTTTAAAAAATACCACTTACTAAACACCATGTAACTATTTTGCATGGTGTAATCTAACCCTTCAATTAAATTATCATTGCTTCTAAATTGTTTAGCAAAAGCGATTTGAGCTTTTATTGGTTGGGTGTATATAGTCTCTAAATAGCTATTTATTTTAGCAAGAGTACATGATCGGCATAAGCAGCTGGTTGCTGTATCATTGAGTGGTAAAATAGCGGGTAACTGATAACACCAACATGCGGTTATATCATTAACATTACAGTTAAGCGTTGTATTACATTGGCTGCAGTTTATCTGGGTCATTTTAGGTCTTATTAACAGTAGAGCAGCAAGAATAACAAACATTATGAATATACAAAAAGCATTGGCTGAATTTATTACATTTGGCGAGCAAAGAGATAGTGCCATTAGTGTGATTGTTTCAACCGCAGCAAGCAATAAAATCTACCTGTACACACTCACAAAGCCTGTACTAATTAATGTACTTACGCGTTGTTTCAATAAAGAAATTGATATTGACGATTTACAGCTGTGGGCAAATGTTATTGAGTCGCGAGATGACATAAATTGCGCTGAGCATGAAGGTGTTATTTACGCGCTAAGTAATAGCGAGCAAATGGGCGAGTTGACTCATCAAAAGCTCGCACAGTTGTTAAAGCTGTTACAACAGTAGCAGGTGGTTATCAGAAAGTATGAAAGGTTTTAAGCAACAGTTTTCAGATGTTAGTAACCACTACTGGGCTAATCTCTAGCTGACAACTGAAACCTAAAACCTGTTCTTAAAGTTTACTTATGATAGCTCAAGCAAGTTTCTACTTCGTCTTTAGAGCCTAAAATAACCGCAACACGCTGATGGATGGCATCAGGCTGAATATCCATAATACGCTCAGTGCCTGTTGAAGCAATACCACCTGCTTGCTCTACTAGCATTGCCATTGGGTTTGCTTCGTAAAGTAAACGCAGTTTGTTAGGCTTATTAGGATCTTTAGTATCAGTTGGGTAAGTAAATAAGCCACCACGACTAAGTACACGGTGTACATCGCCAACCATTGCAGCAATCCAACGCATATTGAAGTTTTGAGCACGAGGGCCTGTATCTCCGGCAAGTAAATCATTAATGTAGTTTTGCATCGCCGGTTCCCAGTGGCGCTGGTTTGAGGCATTAATTGCAAATTCATTGGTTTTAGCAGGAATAGCGGCAAAATCTTGGGTAAGTAAAAAGCTACCTTGGGTTTTATCTAAGGTAAACATGCGTGTACCTTTACCCGTTGTTAGCGCAAGCATGGTCGATGGCCCATACAGTACGTAACCTGCAGCTACTTGTTGATGCCCAGGTTGCATAAAAATCTTTTCATCAGCAGCATCAGAGCCCACCGGCGCTTTCATAATAGAAAATATAGTGCCTACTAGCGAGTTAATATCGGTATTTGACGAACCATCAAGTGGGTCAAATGCAACAATGTACTCAGCATCTGGATTACCGGCAACGGTATAATCTTCTTCTTCAGAGGCAATCGCTTTAACTGTGCCTGACTCCAGCAATATATCTTTTAATAACTGATTAGACAGTACATCGAGTTTCTTTTGTGTTTCGCCTTGAATGTTTTCATCGAGGGTTGAGCCTAATACGCCCGATAATTCACCTTGACCGACGCGAAATGAAATTTCTTTACATGCCGCTAAAATAGTACGAATTAACGACAAAAGTTCTCTTGAACAGCCATCTTCTAGTAATACTGGTGGGAGTCTACGCATTCTTTTTTCCTGATAACGTGTTAAAACTAATCATAATGTGAGAGAAATTAGTTTAGAGCGCTGAAATTCGTCTTAAATAACTGTATTGTATAAATAACCCCCTATAATGGGGTAGCTACATCGCATTTAAAACGCTAATAACAAAGATAAGATTATGCAAAAAATATCACGATTAAGTTACATACTCTTTACTGTGCTGCTCTGTATGATAACCCAAGCGCACGCAGCAATTAAGTCTATTGACGAATTTACTGAAAAAATGAACCATTTCCCGGGTTATTTTTCTTTCTTTTACGATACGCAAAACGGCAATGTGTATTTAAAGGTCGATAAACTTGAACAACAATTTTTATTACAACACAGCTTACCTTATGGCGTTGGTTCTAACGACATAGGTTTAGATAGAGGCCAATTAGGCGGTACTTATTTGGTACAGTTTGAGCGCTTCGGCAATAAGGTTATGTTGCGCGCTGTAAATACTTACTACCGTGCTAACACAAGTAATCTAGCAGAGCAGCAAAGCGTTAAAGAAGCGTTTGCATCCAGTATTTTGGCGGGTTTTAAAGTTGTCGCGCAAGATGACAATGCTGCATTAATTGATTACACCCCCTATTTACTAAGCGATGTACATGGCGTAAGCCGTACTTTAGCTGCGCGCAAGCAAGGGCAGTTTAGCCTTGATGAGTCACGCAGTGCGGTATTTATGAATCGCTCAAAAGCATTTGTAAAAAATACTGAACTTGAAGCCATTCTCACCTTTAAAGGGTCTAAACCAGGTGAATATGTGCGCCAAGTGAGTGCTGATCCATACGCGCTAACCGTGCATATGCACCATTCATTAATCAAATTGCCTGATGACAATTACACGCCACGTAAATTCAGCCCGCAATCGGGTTATTGGAGTGTGGAGCATAAAAATTATGCAGCAGGGCTCGATGAGTCTATGTATGTGCGTCACATTCCACGCCATCGGTTAATAAAAAAAGATCCGAGTCTGGCTGTAAGTGAACCGGTCGAACCCATTGTGTATTACTTAGACCCTGGCGTACCTGAACCAGTAAAAACGGCTTTATTAGAAGGCGGGCAATGGTGGAATGACGCCTTTAATGCAGCAGGATATAAAAATGCATTTGAAGTTAAAGTGCTACCAGATAATGCTGATCCTATGGATGTGCGCTACAACGTTATTCAATGGGTGCATCGCGCAACTCGTGGTTGGTCTTATGGCAGTTCAATTATAGACCCACGTACAGGCGAAATTATTAAAGGCCATGTCACACTAGGATCGCTACGAGTACGCCAAGATATTTTAATTGCTGAATCACTGGCAGCGCCTTATTTAAAAGGCAATGAAGTAGCAAGTACCTTACAGGCAATGGCACTTGATCGTATTCGTCAACTCAGTGCTCACGAAATTGGTCATACACTGGGTATTGCGCACAACTTTGCTGCGTCAGTAAATAATCGTGCTTCGGTGATGGATTATCCACATCCGTTATTGAGCTTTGCAGATAATGGTCAGTTAGATGTATCTCAAGGTTATGCTAAAGGCATGGGGGCATGGGATACCCAAGTGATCAAATATGGCTACAGTGATTTTACCGGCCAAGATGAAAGCGCAGCACTCGCTGCTATTTTACAGCAAAATAAAGCGCAAGGTTTGGCGTTTATTTCTGACAGTGATGCCCGTGCAAAAGGTGGGGCGCACCCTACAGCGCATCTTTGGGATAATGGCAGTAATCCAAGTGAAGAATTACTTAGAGTGCTTGATGTGCGAAAGCAGGCGCTTGGGCAGTTTGGTATTAATAATATAAAAACTGGGGTTGCGCTATCGCAATTGGAAGAAAAGCTAGTACCGCTTTATTTGTTCCACCGTTATCAAGTTGAAGCGGTTGCTAAGCTTATCGCGGGCGTTGATTATGACTATGAGATACGCAGTGATGCACCCGTTAAAGGCGCTCAAGTTGTAACTAAAGATGCTCAACAACAAGCGGTTAATGCCATTTTAGCGACCCTAAAAGCAAGCAACTTAACGATTCCAGAGTCGATACTTTCCTTAATCGTACCTAAAGCGTATGGCGAGTCTAAATCACGAGAAAGTATAGTGGGTCGTACCGGCTTAACTATGGATGCACTTGCATTACCTGAAGTCGCCGCGCAGCATAGCTTATCGCTATTACTTAATGCTCAACGATTAAATCGTTTAGCACAGCAACAAGCACGTGATAACCGCTTTTATGGCTTAGATGAGCTGCTTAAACAATTAAATAAGCAGGTGTTTAATGTATCAGCGCCTGCCACCATGACAGGAAAAGTAACGCAACGAGTACAGTACTTAACGGCAAAAACTATGGCTGATCTTGTCGCTAGCCAAACACTAAGTCCAGAGGTGCAAGCGCAACTGCATTTTTACTTAAATAAACTAGCGGATGAGTTTAATCAACACTCTTTACTGAGCCATCCTGAAGTAGGTGACAGCGCATTTAAAGACTATTTAGCGGCGCAAATTAATCAGTTTTTAACAACAGGCCAGTGGCCTGATAACTTTAAAGCGTTACCCATACCACCAGGCTCACCTATTTAATAGTACAAGCCAGAGGATAAAGGCGCTGTATAAACGTTACGTTTCATGGTGCCTTGTTTTTAGGGTGTTACTTTTGCTTGCATAAAGTTGGTTTTTTGTTAATCTAGCCACCCCCTATTTTAGTCTTTTTGAGGTGTTTATGGCGTTTTTATCTCGTTCGATATTGGCGTTATCAATGGCACTTTTAAGCTGCAATGCAATCGCACAAAAGCAATGTGATGTTGAACTTCGTCATGGTTTAATTATTACCGATGATGTGATCCGTATTGTTGATAAAGGCCAAACTAGGGTGCAAATTAACAATAATAATCAACTGTTTATTCGAGGCTACTGGGTCGATTTAAGTACCGACGAAAGTAAAGTGCTAGAACAATTTAGCAATGGTATTCGTCAAACGGTTCCAGAGCTGGTCGATTTAGCGACTGATGGCGTAAACCTTGGGCTTAGTGCTATTGAGCATGTTGTTGAGGGCATGTCAGATAAAGAACCCGAAGTGCTAAAAACGCAATTACAATATGTAGAGCGTGCACTTATGGATAAGTTTAAGCGTGGCGACGACTTCTTTTTTATAGCCCCTCAATCGCTTTCCCAAATTGATGATTTTTTTACTAAAGAAATTAGCCAAAAAATACACTCTGCAGTACATGGCTCTTTGGGGGCTATTTTAATGTCGCTCGGGGATGCGTTTAAATCTCGAGAAGGCAATATAGAAGACCGCATGAACGACATGGGGCAACGCATGGATATCATCACCAAAGAAATCGATAAGTCGTTGCAAAAAAAAGCCCACCAATTAGAACTTAAAGCCTCTGAATATTGTGAATGCTTAAATTCTCTTGATATTACAGAGTCTCGCCTACAAGCCATTGTACCCGGGATGACAGACTTTGATTTAGTGCAGATTAAATCATAAGAGCAGGTTTTAGGCGTCAGGTTTCAGAAAGGGCTGCGGTCAGTTTGAAGCTGTTTTCCTAATACCTAAACAGCCTTACAGTTTTATCTCTGCGGCGGTTAGTGGGCGGTATTCACCTGCAGCCAGATCTTCACCTAACTTTATACCCGCAATTTGTTCACGATGTAATTCAACTACTTTGTTATCTACCGCTGCTAGCATACGTTTTACTTGGTGATACTTACCCTCAGAAATAGACAAGCGTAAACCATAATTCCCCAAGCGCTCAGCAATAGCAGGGCGAGTTAAATCTTTTTCATTGTGAAGCTGTACACCGTCGCGTAATTGCTGCAGTGCATCATCGGTAATCGGCTCTTGGGTTTCAACCAAATAGGTTTTAAATTTATTCTTTTTCGGCGAGGTAATTTTGTGTGACCAGTCGCCATCGTTAGTAATAAGCACTAGGCCAGTGGTGTCTATGTCTAAACGCCCAGCAATGTGAAAATCGGCCATGTTTGGCTCATCAAGCAAATCAAATACGGTTTTGTGTAACTCATCTGAATTAGCGCATACATAACCTACCGGCTTATTGAGCATAAAGTAGCGTTTACCTAAAAAAACTAATGGCTCGTCATAAAACAGCACGTCATCTTGTTGAGTAACTTGAAAGTCGAATGCCGTGATCACCTCGCCATTAACGCTAGCCGCTTGGCTTTTTATTGCCGCACGGGCTTTTGAGCGTGGTAACTCTGCTAAATGGCTAATAAATTTATCTAAACGGCAAGGAAATTTCATGTTGTTCACATTTTTAGTCGGCTACAATGACCGCGAGTATAGCGGATAGTGAAATACCATGACAGAGCCCAGCACAGAAATTTTAAGCCTGTACCACCGCAAAGTTTCATCAGGAGAGCTTGTTTTTGATGCGGCGCAGCACCAAGCCGTGAGTGCGTTACAGTCTTTGAGTGAGCAATTAAATCAGCCAACAAGCTGGTGGCAAAAAGCACGGTTAATCAAAGGGGTATATTTATACGGTCCTGTTGGCCGAGGTAAATCTATGCTGATGGATTTATTTTATAAAAACTTACCCACAGAAAAAAAGCAGCGCCTGCATTTTCATCACTTTATTGAAAAAATTCATGCTCAATTGGCCAAGTTACAAGGGGATAAAAATCCGCTACAAATAATAGCTAAACAGTGGGCCAAAGAGATAAAGGTACTGTGCTTTGATGAGTTTTTTGTTAGTGATATTGGTGATGCCATGATCATGGCTCGGTTATTTAACGCTTTGTTTGAACAAGGCGTGGTACTAGTCGCAACCTCTAACGCAAAACCCGAGCAACTTTATTACAACGGTTTGCAACGCGCGCGATTTTTACCAACTATCGATTTAATAAATGCGCATTGTCATGTAATTAACGTAGCGGGGGAGGAAGACCACCGCTTCAGGTACGGTAGAAGCAGTCGTCATTATTTTATTAACTTGCCCGATGCTGAATTTGAGGCTGGGTTTTTATCCGCACATTCTCATGCAATGCGTAATAATACAATAACTGTGCATGGCCGAGTGCTTCCTTATTTATTAAAAACTGACGATGCTTTACTAATTGATTTTATGGCATTGTGCTCAGGCCCTCGTAGCGCCAATGACTATATGTTTTTAGCAGAACAGTTTTCGGTAGTATACATCGCGAATGTGCCAATAATGGGAAAAGAGGCAACTGGTAAAGTTATTGTGCATGGTATAGAAGACAGCTATCAGCGCGAAAAGCAGCAGTTAGATGAACATACTCTTGATGATGAAGCTAGGCGTTTTATTGCCTTAGTCGATGAGTTTTATGATTGCCATAAATTACTGGTTATTAATGCCCAGGCTGACATTAACGAGTTGTATCAAGGTAAAAAATTAAGTTTTGAATATGCGCGAACCCAGTCTCGCATTGTTGAAATGCAAAACTGGTAGAGGTAAAAAAGAGGTGCTAGGAATAAGGTTTTAGGCTCATATCAAACTAAAACCTAAAACCTAAAACCTAAAACCTAAAACCTCTATTTTCTGTATCCATTTGGATTATTTGATTGCCAGCGCCAAGTATCTTGCATCATCACATCAATACCACGCTCAGCTTGCCAACCTAGTTCACTAAGGGCTTTTTCTGGCGCAGCATAACAGGCTGCAATATCACCAGGGCGACGAGGCGACACCGCATAAGGGATAGCTTGGTCGCTAGCCTTAATAAACGCATTGACCATTTGTAATACTGAATAGCCGTTACCGGTACCAAGGTTATAAACAAGTGCGCCGGTTTCTGCGGCTATTTTATCAAGTGCTTTTAAATGCCCTAAGGCTAAATCCACAACATGAATGTAATCGCGCACACCAGTACCATCTACCGTGTCGTAATCATCGCCAAATATAGCGAGCTGCTTTAATTTACCAACCGCAACTTGTGAAATGAAAGGCAGTAAATTATTAGGAATGCCATTAGGATCTTCACCAATTAAACCTGACTCATGTGCACCAACAGGATTAAAGTAGCGCAAAATAGCAAACGCAAAGCGCTCATCTGATTTAGCGATATCTTGCAGCATCATTTCAACCATTAGTTTAGACGTACCATATGGGTTGGTTGTACCGCCAACGGGGAAGTCTTCGCGTATTGGTAAGCTTGCAGGGTCACCATAAACTGTTGCAGATGAGCTAAATACCAGTTTAAACACACCCGCGTCACGCATAGCATCAACTAGTGTTAATGTTCCTTGTACGTTATTTTGATAATACGCGATTGGTTTGGCTACCGACTCACCAACCGCTTTTAAACCTGCAAAATGAATTACACTATCAATGTTATGTTTTGCAAATACTGAGTCTAAAAAGGATTTATCTAAAATATCACCTTGATAAAAAGTAATTGCTTTACCGGTTATTTTTTTCACTCTCTCAAGTGACTCTTCAGAGGAGTTACTTAAGTTATCGATAACGATAACGTCGCTGCCTTGCTGTAAAAGTTCTAAAACGGTGTGTGAGCCAATATAGCCTGCGCCACCGGTTACTAAAATTGCCATGAATGCTCCTTGGAAACCTCTGTTCAATTACCCTAATTTCACCATAAATAATGAGTTTTTACATGTATTATTTTATTTGCTTTGTAATAGTATGATCGTAAACCGTACTTTCGATTACATTTTGTGCAATTTTAATAACACCTCAGCGTAAAGATTAAGTTATAGTTCATATGTAATTGCTAAAGTGATGTATAGCGATTTGTAAAATATTCAATTGATCACAATGATCAAAATACTCGTTGGAGAAACGTATGAACTTAGTTAAAAAAATAGCAATGTTGATGTGTATTGCACTACCGAGTGTTGTTTGCGCGGGTGAGGCTCAAGTGAAATGGCATGACTTTAATGATTATCGCGATGTACGCCCATCAAACCAAACTAAAGGCTCATACCATAAGCAAATAGCCAAAAGTATTGATGAACACTTTGCAAAGCTCAGCGAGCAACTTCCTAAAAACTACAGTTTAAAAATTGAAGTCACCGATTTAGATTTAGCCGGAGACGTACGCTATGGCGGTGTTAACGAAATTCGGGTGGTTAAACCCATTCACTTTCCACGCATTGAATTTAACTATGTGCTTAGTGATGAAAGTGGCGTTGTCGCACAAGAAGATAACGTAAGTCTAAAAGATATGGGTTTTATGGATAAAATTAAAATGGGTCGAGATGAAGCGTTTTACTACGAAAAACGCTTATTAACAGAGTGGTTTGGTGAGCAAGTTTTACCGCGAATTAAGTAACATAGCGCAAAACATCTGTTCAACAGGTGTTTTGCGCAGTAAGCCCAGAGTGCTTACTTAAAGGTGGCCAACAAGGTTAGTAAGTTTTGTAGTTTAATAACTGCTTGTTTTAGCTTTTCTTCATCAAAACCGTCGCTCGATAAGCTTTCTACATCAGCGGCAACGTCTAAAACGTACGGCTTAAAGCGTTTAGCTTCAAAGCTAAATCCAGCGTCCTCGGCAAATAAGGCTTTAAATTTTCCGTGGCCTTGCTGTTGTAACTCATCGAGTTTTTTATCAGCATCAAGCGCCTGACGGTAAACAATTTTTAAGTTGGCGTTGAGTTGTTCAATTATAGAATCCATGGTTTTCCTAAAGCTTAGTGCAATGTTGCCGATAAATACTTAAGTGGGTTGGTAAAGTAATTTACCAATTCAACGACTATAATACGTGTATTACATTTAAATGTCAGGTGTGAGTTATGAATATATCAGGTGGAAATCTACCTACAATCCCTGGTGCAGGCCAAGGCGCAGAGGTTTTAACTGCTGCTTTATCTAAAAAGCAACAGCAAGCTGATGGCGCCGCTGCACTTGCGCTTATTGAAGGTGCTACACAATCCTCAAGTGCGCAAACACCGGCTAAGTCGGTTACTGCAACACTTGGAAATAATGTAAACGTTTATGTTTAAACCAATTTGAGGTCAATAGGGGTTTTACTTTTTTGGCCCCCTATTTCTCTTACCAGTTTAGGCACTAAAAATCCTGGCAGGGCTTCTAAAAGCTCTGCCATTATTTTTATGGCCTGCGCCTCATCTATATCAAAATGACTTGCGCCTTCTACCTTATCCAGTAGGTGTAAGTAATAAGGCATTACGTCTGCATCAAATAGTGCTTCACTTAAGTTAATTTGTGCATCAACGGTATCGTTAACATCTTTTAAAATAACCGCCTGATTCAATAACAGTACATTGGCTTGTTTTAGCATCTTCATGGCGTTTTTAAAGTCATTATCTATTTCGTTAGCATGGTTAATATGGTTCACGAATATAATTTTTAGTGGTGACTTTGCTAATCTTTCACATAATTGTTCAGTAATGCGTGCAGGGATCACAACGGGTAAGCGGCTGTGTATGCGCATCCGTTTTATTTGTGGTATTTGCTCAAGCTCATCTAAAAACCAGCTTATGGCATCGTCTTTGGCCATTAGTGGATCGCCACCACTTAAAATCACTTCGTTAATATTTTTATCAGCTTGTATATAGCTCAATGCATCAATAAGGCTGCGTTTATTTAACTGGTTTTCTTGATAAGGAAAATGGCGTCTAAAGCAGTAGCGGCAATTTACCGCACAACCAGTTTTAAACATGACTAAAACACGTGATTGATATTTATGTAACAGACCTGGTTGATTGTTATCTTGCTCAAGTAGCGGATCTTTATTAAACCCCGACTTAGTTAAAAATTCTTGATGGCGAGGCATAACTTGCAGCAATAAAGGATCATTTGCATCGCCATGACGAATTTTTTTTATAAAAGGCAATGGCACACGAACAGGAAACAAGCTACGAGCTTTTATGTCGTTTTCATGGACTTGGCTCGATAAACCAACCATTTCTAACAACACTTTTGGGCAGGTAACTACATTTGCTAATTCTTTTTGCCAGTTTTTATGCAAATTTGCTTCATTTCTTTGTATCATTGGCACGTAGATTACTCGAAAAATATAAATAGAGGAAACGATGGCGAATTATAGCACCAACGAGTTCAAGGGCGGCCTAAAAATTATGATGGACGGCGAACCTTGCAGTATCTTAGAAAATGAAATGGTAAAACCGGGTAAAGGCCAAGCGTTTAACCGTGTTCGTATCCGTAAGCTTATCTCTGGCAAGGTACTTGAAAAAACCTTTAAATCGGGTGAATCGGTTGAAGGTGCTGATGTAATGGATACCGATTTAGCGTACCTATACACAGACGGTGAATTTTGGCATTTCATGAACAATGAAACATTTGAACAAATCGCTGCTGACGAAAAAGCACTGGGCGATGCTGGCAAATGGTTAGTTGAAAACGATGTATGTACTATTACATTATGGAACGGCAGCCCAATTGCTGTTACTCCACCAAACTTTGTTGAGCTTGAGATCACTGAAACTGATCCGGGCCTTAAAGGTGATACAGCGGGTACGGGTGGTAAACCAGCAACGCTTAGCACAGGTGCTGTAGTACGTGTTCCATTATTCGTACAAATTGGCGAAGTAATTAAAGTAGACACTCGTAATGGTGAATACGTGAGCCGTGTTAAGTAAGCAGCAACGCGTCTTATTAATTAAATCCCGGCTTAAGCTGGGATTTTTTTTGGAGAAAATATGTCAGCAGATCTTTGGAAGCCGAGTGCCAGCATAGAGATACTTAAGCAACGAGCAGCAATTATGCGCAGCATTCGGGAATTCTTTTATGAGCGTAATGTAATGGAAGTCGAAACACCGAGTTTAAGTGCTGCCAGTGTAACCGATGTGCATTTAGCCAGCTTTAATACTACATTTGTGGGCCCAGGCCATGCTGGTGGGCTACCCCTGTTTTTGCAAACATCTCCAGAGTTTGCGATGAAACGCTTGTTAGCAGCTGGCTCAGGCGCTATTTTTCAGCTTTGTAAGGCATTTAGAAATGAAGAAGCAGGCAGTCATCATAATCCTGAATTTACTATGCTCGAATGGTATCGGCCTGGGTTTGACGAATTTGCTTTAATGGACGAAATAGATGAGCTAATGCAGCTCATTCTTGAGGTTGCTCCTGCAGAGCGCGTTACCTACCAACAGGCATTTGAACGCGCGTTAGGGGTCGATCCATTAACTGCCTCTATCACGCAGTTACAACAACTCGCATGCGAACATGGCTTTGCTGATATTGCTAAAAATGAGACTCATAAAGATACCTTACTACAATTATTATTTTGTATGAAAGTAGAGCCAACAATAGGGCAAGATAAGCCATGTTTTGTGTATCACTTTCCAGCATCACAAGCGGCACTGGCACAAATTTGTGAACACGATGAGCGTGTAGCAGGGCGCTTTGAGTTGTATTACAAAAATATGGAGCTGGCTAACGGCTTTAATGAACTCACTAATGCTAAAGAACAAGCAAAAAGGTTTAACGAAGATAACACCTACCGTGCTGCCAATGGCTTAAAGCAGGTTCCTATGGATACGCGTTTAATTGCAGCATTGGAACATGGTTTAGAGCAATGTGCGGGGGTTGCATTAGGGATTGATAGATTAGTGATGCTAGCAACCAATAAACAAAAAATAAAAGAAGTGATTGCGTTTGATGTGGCCAGAGCTTAGGTGAATTATCGCTTCGGGTTGCCGGCGACGAGCTTAGGGCGGCGGGATTCGAGCTGATGTGCGTTCCCCGCTTATATAAAATCTAAACACAATGCTTGGTTAATTTTTTGCTGACCGCCGAAAGCCAAAACCTGAAAGCTACATTTTTAACTGTAATTTGTTTAAACCATTTGGACTGCGCGAGCGGCAGCAAGCTACTCGCCTACACAAAACTAAAACACCGCGTTTGCATTAAACGCGGTGTTTTTTTATCCCTAACTGACAACTGGTAGCTGTATTACAAATTGAGTGTAAACGTAACGCCCGCTACACGTGGCTCACCTAGTTGAATATAAGTTTGGCTTGTATAACCATCTAACGGGTTGTTACCAAATTCAAAGCCGCGAGTTGGAACGGTTTCATCAAACACATTACGTGCCCACGCACGAACAGCCCAGTTTTCTGCTTCGTAACCAAGGCTCGCATTTACTAAGTTTGTATTCGGAGCTTGTGCATTATGGCTGTCTGAGAAGTAATAATCATCTTTGCCTTCAACACCTAACATAGCATATAGCTCATCAGTAACATTGTAGCGTGCACTAAATGCGTATTGATATTTAGGTGCTTGTGCTTGCTCGCGGCCATCTTGGTTTAAGCCTGATTTAGTTACAAAGTCGTTTATTTTCGTATCTAAATAGCCAGCGCTACCGCTAATGAGTAAATTATCAGTAAGTAAGTAGCTGCCTTCAATTTCAAGACCGTAGTTGCTGCCAGAGCTGGCATTGGCGACATAACCGGTAAATTGTTGATCTGATACTTGCCACGACTTTAATTGAATATTATCGCGATGCATATAAAAAGCAGCTAAACGCAGGGTAAACTTGTCATCTAGCGATGAGCCTTTAACACCAAACTCACCACTCCACAAGTACTCTGGGTCAAAGCTGGTATGCTGTTTGAAAAAATCAGCATCTAAGCTTAAACCTTCATCTTTTGCTTTTGCTAGCGCTTCTGAATTAATACCACCGGCTTTGTAACCGCGGGTGATACTGGTATAAATCATGGTGCGGTCAATAACTTGGTATTCAAGTGCAATTTTACCACCGAGCATAATATCGTCAGTTTCTTCAATAAAGCCGTTACTATCGGTGTAATCACCTTGATATTGCTCAATTCGTAAACCAGTAATAAGCGTAGTTTTTGGGCCAATTGCTGTGGCTAATTGGCCATAAGCTGCAATGTTATTAGTTTCATAGGTTGAAGAAAACGGGTTGGCTAACCACGTATATTGACGCTCTAAATCCACATCACGGTTTTGATAGTAAATACCCGCAACCCAGTTACCTGCTTTACCAGTAAATTGCAGATCGAGCGCTTGATCATCACGATCGCGGCTATAAATATCTGTTGAACTATAACCATCAGGATGTAAACCGGCGGCACATAATTGCGGCTTATTAGTATCGTTACACACCCAGTCTTCATCAAAGCTATAAAAAAGTTCTGTATCAATGGCTGAAAGGTTTAAGTTGACATCAAAGGCATCAAAACCAGTGTAAGTATTATTCAGGCCAATAGCATAACTTTGTTGATTATCTTCGCCTGGTTGATCAGCAAGGCTGTTGCGAGAATTATCAAGAGTAAATGCATCGTAGCCGTTATTAATATCAATATAATGCAGGTTAAGTTCTGAATTTAAATGAGCTGTGAGTTGGCTGTTTAATTTAAAGCGTGCAACTTGCTCATCTTGATCTTGAGTGGGTTTATCTAAATAAAGGTTGTCTACGTAGCCGTCAGACTTTCTGCGAAAGTAGCTAACGCGGGCACTGGTGTCATCTGTTAAACCGGTACTAGCAGCAAGGCCTGCTTCGTGGCTGTTATAAGTGCCAGCGCCTAAATGTAATTTTAAGCTAGGATCGCTGGTTGCACTAGCTGATTGCATTTGGATCATGCCCGCCATGCCATCTGCACCAAAACGTGTACCTTGAGGACCGCGATAAATTTCTACTTGGTCAATATCAAACAATAATGAACTACCACCTAAGCCTGAATAATTAATACCGTCAATTACTAAGCCCACAGATGGATTTATCGGATCAACAAATTGCGAGCGTAAACCGACACCGCGAATTTGAATATAACGACCGCGAGACGCACCAGCAGCAAAGTTTACATTGGCTGCACTGGCTAACATTTCGTCTAAATACGTTGCACCACGTTGATTCATTTCATTTTCAGAAAATAAGCTGGCACTGGCGCTTAATGTTTGAATGCTTTCTTGCTGAAAGTCACCGGTAACAATGATTTTCTCTAGCTCGGTGTCATCTGCGTTAGCATATATAGGTGCTGCGAGCAGGGGTAATAACGTGGCTGTAATTAAAGACAAACGTAAGTTCATTAGGTTACTTAACTCCATTTTAGGGACTTGTATGGTAGCAATTATTTCAACACTTGTGCTATAAACGCGGCAATTATACGTTAAATAATTGGGATTACTAATATGACCTTTAAAGTAGACTTTAAGGTACGCGACTACGAATGTGACTTACAAGGTATTGTGAATAACAGTGTTTATTTTAATTATCTTGAGCACGCTCGCCACGAATTTTTATACGCACACGGCGTTGATTTTGCACAACTTGCGAAAGATAAAATTAACTTAGTAGTGATACGCAGTGAAATGGATTACAAACATTCCCTATTGCCTGGAGATGAGTTTTATGTGGCGATAGAGCCTGTGCGTATTAGTCGTCTTAAGTTTGCATTTAAACAAACGGTAGTGCGCAAACTAGATGAAAAAGTGATGCTCAATGCCTTAGTTATTGGTACATCGGTTAATGAGAAAGGTCGTCCATTTTTACCACCACAGATAGATAACTTATTCCAAGCAGTTGCATAGTGCTAAATAGCGTAACTTTTAAACAAAAATTTACATTTAAAATATGCATTTTTAACGGATAAACCTGACAAATATTGATACTATTACATTAATTAGACAATAAGTTAGTAGTAACATGAAATTAGCAGCAATACCGATGCTCGTAATCGGTTTATGTGTTGGTTGCGCATCAACAGGGACAGTTACCACTGAGCAGCTAAAATATACACAATGGCAATTATCAAAGGTTGATGATTTGGCTATTCCCGCGTCCTTTAAAGCATCAATGAGTTTTATAGAAGCGCTACAAATAAACGGCTTTGCCGGATGTAATAAGTTTTTTGGTGAAGGCTCACTTGAAGACAGTAGCCTGAGCGTAAGCAAATTAGGTATGACACGTAAATCATGTGGCCCTGAACTGGATGAGTTTGAACAACAGTTTTTACAAGCTCTGCAGCAAGGTGCAGTGCTTAACATGCAAGACCAAACATTGGTAATGCAAGCTGAACAAAAATTTGTGTTTATCCCAAAATAATTTTTGAGTTTTGAAAAACAGCCCCTTGCAGGGAATTTTCAACTGACGTACACTCATCGCAGATTTGATCAAAACATTATCAAATCAACGAACAATTCAAATACTTGTCGGAGTGCCTAAGTTTTATTTAGGCTGAGATCGCGAAAGCGGGATCCGTGAACCTGATCAGGTTAATACCTGCGTAGGGAACAAGCTGCCTAACTAGGACGCTTGTGCGTCTTTTTTTATGCGCACAAAAAAGCAACATCCGTCTTAGGCCGCAAAGTCGCATAAAGCTACTTTACGATCTTTCTCTATTCCTCAGCGGAATATCTGACAAGACAACCCTTTAGCAATGAGGTAAGTCATGTCAAATACAACAAATAAAGCCACCCGTCGCGAAACTCGTGCGGCCGCATCAGATTATATTTATAACTTAACCGGTCAGCCGTTTCCAAGCTCCCATAAAGTATACGTTGCAGGTAGCCAGCAAGGCGTACGTGTGGGTATGCGTGAAATCACATTGAGCGATACTTTTATTGGTGGTGATGAACAAAACCCAGTGTATGAGTCAAATGCACCACTGCGTGTTTACGATACATCAGGCCCGTATACCGATCCTGAATTTAAATTGGATGTGCGCAAGGGACTTAATAAATATCGTGAACAATGGATTGAGAGCCGTAATGATACCGAAGTACTCGAGTCGGTAACCTCACAGTTTGCACAGCAGCGTATGGCTGATGATGGGCTAGATCATATTCGCTTTGAACACCTTCCAAAAATACGCCGTGCAAAAGCGGGTAAAAATGTCACCCAAATGCATTATGCTCGCCAAGGGATAGTCACCCCAGAAATGGAATATGTAGCGATACGTGAAAACATGGGGCGTGCGCAAATACGTGAAGAGTTACTAGCTGCGCAGCATAAAGGGGAGTCGTTTGGCGCGAGCATCCCTGAGTTTATTACTCCTGAATTTGTGCGTGATGAAATTGCTCGCGGACGCGCTATTTTACCTAACAATATTAATCACCCAGAAACCGAGCCTATGATTGTTGGTCGTAACTTTTTAGTTAAAGTTAACGCCAATATTGGTAATTCATCAGTGGGTTCATCTATCGAAGAAGAAGTTGAAAAAATGGTGTGGTCAACCCGCTGGGGTGCTGACACCGTAATGGATTTATCAACAGGACGTTACATTCACGAAACCCGTGAATGGCTGGTACGTAATTCGCCAGTACCTATCGGTACTGTTCCAATTTACCAAGCACTTGAAAAAGTAAATGGCGTAGCAGAAGACCTAACCTGGGAAATATTTCGCGACACTCTGATTGAACAAGCAGAACAAGGCGTTGATTACTTTACCATTCATGCTGGTGTGCTGCTACGTTATGTACCAATGACAGCAAAGCGCGTAACCGGTATTGTGTCACGTGGTGGCTCAATTATGGCTAAATGGTGTTTAGCACACCACAAAGAAAACTTCTTATACACACACTTTGAAGATATTTGTGAAATTTTAAAGCAATACGATGTGTGCTTTTCACTCGGTGATGGTTTGCGCCCGGGCTCAATTGCCGATGCGAACGACGAGGCACAATTTAGTGAACTTCGTACCTTAGGAGAGCTGACTAAAATAGCTTGGAAGCACGATGTACAAGTGTTTATTGAAGGCCCTGGACACGTGCCTATGCATATGATCAAAGCGAATATGGATGAACAGCTTAAGCATTGTGACGAAGCCCCGTTTTATACTTTAGGTCCACTGACCACAGATATTGCCCCAGGGTATGATCATATAACCTCAGGGATTGGTGCAGCGCAGATTGCTTGGTATGGCTGTGCCATGCTGTGTTACGTAACACCTAAAGAGCATTTAGGTTTGCCAAATAAAGAAGACGTTAAAGAAGGCCTTATTACTTACAAAATTGCCGCTCATGCCGCCGATTTAGCGAAAGGTCACCCAGGTGCACAAGAGCGAGATAACGCGCTATCAAAAGCGCGCTTTGAATTTAGATGGCATGACCAATTTAATATTGGTTTAGACCCGGTTCGCGCCCGTGAATATCATGATGAAACACTGCCGCAAGAATCAGGCAAAGTGGCGCATTTTTGTTCTATGTGCGGCCCTAAATTTTGTTCCATGAAAATAACCCAAGAAGTACGCGACTACGCTAAAGATCTAGAAGCGCGCGGTATTGATCCTAATAACGTGGGTGATGCCATTGAAATCAAAATGGTTGATGTAGAGGCCGAGATGAAAGCCAAATCTGAAGAGTTTAAGCAAACAGGCTCAGAGATTTACCATAAAGCGCTGTAGCACAGCTTTCAGTTATTAGCTGTCAGCTATCAGCGATAAAGTAAGCAGCGTAGAGGCAAGAGTTGCTTTATTGACAGCTGAAAGCTGGTGGCTATGAGCTACATTTAGGAGTGTTTATGTTTTATAACATTGCTGTGGTGGGCTTTGGTTTAGCAGGGCGGTTGGCCGCGCTTGAGTTAAGTAAGCAACATCGTGTTACCGTATTTGAAGCCGATGATGAACATACTCAGAACAGTGCCGGTAAAGTGGCAGCAGCGATGCTAGCCCCTCTAGCTGAGTCTGTTATGTGCGAACGTGAATTGGCTTTAATGGGAGTGGATTCTATTACTCGATGGCCTGCTATTTTAGAACAACTAAATAGCGAGGTATTTTTTCAACAGCAAGGTACCCTAGTGGTTGCTCATCCGCAGGATAAAGGCGACTTACAAAGCTTTGCACAGCGAATCAAGCCGTTACTAAATTTTAGTGCTGAAGCAGTCAATGCGCAGCAAATTGAGCAACTAGAACCTGAACTGGCTGGTCGATTTAGCCAAGGCCTATTTTTGCCCGGTGAAGCGCAGATAGATAACCAAGCCTTTTACAAAGCCAGCTTTAGGTTGCTAAATAAGCGCAAAGTAAAGTTTGTATTTAATCAGCGCGCCAGCATCTTTGATAACAAAGTGAATAATCGAGAGTTTGATTACATTATTGATTGCAGAGGGCTTGGAGCCAAACAAGAACAGCCCCTTCGAGGCGTGCGCGGGGAAGTGGCAAGACTCTATGCACCCGAGGTTAATTTATCTCGGCCAGTGAGGTTAATGCATCCGCGTTATCCTATTTATATAGCACCTAAGCCGAATCATGAATATGTGATTGGTGCCACCGAAATTGAGTCTCAAGATAATGGGCTGGCAACGGTGCGTTCAACGTTGGAGTTACTTTCAGCCGCTTATACAGTGCACAGCGGTTTTGCCGAGGCTCGACTGTTAAATATTCAAACCGGGCTTCGCCCTGCGTTTAGCGATAACTGCCCACAAGTTACACAACTGGGGCAGGTAATTAGTATTAATGGATTATACCGCCATGGCTACATGCTCGCGCCGAGTTTAGTTGCTGATGCTGTTGCCAGAATAGAGTGAAGAATGATGGATATAATAATTAATGGTAAAGCGCTCACCCTAACAAGTAGCGAACTAAAACAGTGTTTAATTGAGTATGGTGCTAAAGCACCGTTTGCAGTAGCCATTAATGGCCAGTTTGTACCTCAAGAGCAACATGCTAACTACACACTTAATGATGGTGATTGCATTGATGTGTTATCTCCGATTCAAGGAGGGTAACCATTATGTTACCTCCCGATAATATCACTATTTATGGCGAGCAATTTTCAAGTAGATTACTGATTGGCTCTGCGCTTTACCCATCTCCCGCGACGATGACTAAAGCAATTAATGCTTCAGGAGCGGATATTGTTACTGTGTCTTTACGTCGCCAGCAAAGCGCAGCTGCAGGAGATGATTTTTGGCAACTTATAAAGAATACAGGGCTCAAAGTTTTACCTAACACAGCAGGATGCCACAGTGTTAAAGAGGCCATTAATTTAGCTAAAATGTGTCGAGAAGTATTTGCTACCGATTGGATTAAGCTGGAATTAATTGGCGATGATTATAACTTACAGCCAGATCCTTTTGCTCTGCTTGAAGCCACTGAGATTTTAATTAAAGATGGGTTTAAAGTACTGCCTTACTGCACCGATGACTTAGTGCTTTGCCAGCGTTTAGATGAATTAGGCTGCGAGGTGCTAATGCCATGGGGCGCGCCAATTGGTACCGGTAAGGGATTATTAAATAGTTATAACTTAAAGGCGATACGGGAGCGTTTACCTAACAGCACATTAATTGTTGATGCTGGGTTAGGTTTACCATCGCATGCCTGCCAAGCCTTAGAATTAGGGTATGATGCGGTATTATTAAATTCAGCCATAGCGGGCGCGGGTTGCCCTATTACCATGGGACGTGCATTTAAAGCAGCGGTTGAAGCAGGGCGCTTTGCTTATAACGCCAAAGCAATGCCAGAAAAAGACGTTGCGGCCCCATCAACCCCCACAATGGGTATGCCATTTTGGCATCAAACGTAAAAAATTAGGAAGTAGGTCATTATGAACAATGTAGTATGGACGATTGCGGGCTCAGACTCCGGCGGTGGCGCAGGTATTCAAGCTGATATTAAAGCAATGCAAAGCTTTGGTGTGCACGGTTGTACTGCGATTACCGCACTAACAGCACAAAACAGTTTAGGTGTTGAGGCGATTAATCCCGTCTCTACTGATGTGATTGAGTCGCAGTTATTGGCACTCGAAAAAGACATGAAAGCCAAAGTAATTAAAATTGGTATGTTAGCTAACGTGCAGCAAATTCAATTGATCAGTGAGCATATTAGCCATTACAAAGCGAAGTGGCCAACCCCGCCGGTGATTGTGTACGACCCTGTGGCTATTGCCTCAAGCGGTGACGTACTAACAGAAGAAGACACTGTAAGCGCGATTAAAGAATGCCTATTACCGCTGGTGGATGTAATTACCCCTAATACCCATGAAACACAGTTATTAACAGGTGTGTATTTAATTGGCCCCGCAGCAATTAAAGAAGCAGCAAGCAAACTAATGGCATGGGGTGCCAAAGCGGTGGTTATAAAAGGCGGGCATTGGGATTACCCAAGTGGTTACTGTATTGATTACTGCTCACAAGGTGGTGAAGAGTACTGGTTGGGTAATGAAAAAATTCAGGTTCCGCACAATCATGGCACTGGCTGTAGTATGGCGTCTGTTATTGCTGCATGTCTTGCAAAAGACTATCCGTTAAAAGATGCGTTTATTTTAGCTAAAGCCTATATAAACCAAGGTTTAAAGCAATCAGTTCGCTATGGCGAGGGGATAGGGCCGGTTGCACAAACGTCGTTTCCGACTGACCTAGCGCATTACCCTCAAGTGATTGAAGCGGGTAGTTGGTTGGGTGATGAGCTAGATTTTGATGTACCGCTTGATTTTAATATGGCAGCTGACTTTGCTGCGTGTGAAAGCAAAGCGCTTGGCGCTTATGCGGTAGTCGATAGCGTAGAGTGGCTAGAAAAATGCTTACAAAATGGCATTAAAACAGCGCAATTAAGAGTTAAAGATAAAAGCGAAGATGAGCTGGAACAATTAGTCGCAAGCGCGGTCGCTTTGGGTCAGCAATACAGTGCGCATGTGTTTATTAACGATTACTGGCAGCTGGCAATCAAACATGGCGCATATGGTGTGCATTTAGGACAAGAAGACTTAGAGAGCGCAAATTTAGCGGCTATAAAAGAAGCAGGCCTGCGACTTGGGCTTTCTACCCATGGCTTTTATGAAATGCTTCGGGCGCATAATTACCGCCCAAGCTACATGGCCTTTGGCGCGATTTACCCTACCACCACCAAAGACATGGCAGGGCAAATTCAAGGGCTTGAAAAGCTAACTCGATTTGTGCCATTAATGCAAAGTTATCCTACTGTGGCTATTGGTGGAATTGATTTAAATAGGGCGCAAGAGGTTGCTAAAACTGGCGTGGGCAGTGTAGCCGTGGTACGTGCTATTACCGAAGCTGATGATTATGTAGAGGCAATCAATACCTTAAAATCGGTGATAAATGAGAATGCCTGCTAACATGCAAACGCAGCAGCTCAGCGACAAAGAAACTCTACGTTATAGCCGCCACTTATTATTAAAAGAGGTGGGGCTTGAGGGGCAGTTAACACTTAAAGCGGCAACCGTTGCCGTGGTAGGTGCAGGTGGACTAGGAAGTCCTGCGCTACTTTATTTAGCAGCTGCTGGTATCGGCACACTAATATTAATTGATGACGATACCGTTGAACTCTCTAATTTACAGCGGCAAATACTGTATAAAGTGAATCACTTAGGGCAGCAAAAAGTAAATGCAGCAGGGAAGGTGCTTGCGAGCCTTAACAATCAAATAAACATAGTGACTCACTCGCAAAAGTTGAGCGATGCTAACAGTGATGCACTATTCAGTAACGCCGATATCGTACTTGATTGCTCTGATAACTTTGCGACTCGTTACACCGTCAATCGTTTTTGCGTAAACAACAAAACACCACTAATTTCTGCAGCAGCGCTAGCAACCCAAGGGCAATTAATGGGCTTTGACTTTAGGCAAACAGATAGCCCTTGCTATGGCTGCGTATTTCCACAAAATGATGCTAACCCTGTTGTTAATTGCGACAATGCGGGCGTTATTAGTCCCTTACTTGGTGTAATTGGCTCTATGCAGGCACAGCTAACTCTTAATATGTTGTTAGGTCATTGTGGTGGGAGTGTGTTTATAACCTTTGACGCATTAAGCTTAAAGCAACAGCATTTTAAGATGGCTAAAAATTTAGCGTGTAGAGAGTGCGCAAGTATGAGTAATGAACAGCTTTGCTTTTAACGTTGCAAGCTCTACGTCTACAAAAACACCGTGATTATAGAAAATAAACACGGTGTTTTTTAATCTCAATCTGACAACTGGTACTATTTATTAATCATCAATTTTTGCAAACGCAGTTCCTAAACGAGTTACCGTTTCAGGGCGTTGATCATCAAAAATATCGGCTTTATCTGCACCCCATGCAAGCACAACTGTTGAGCCTAATTTAAAGCGACCCATTTCTTCCCCTTTCTTAAGAGTGATCGCGTTTTCGCCTTTAGTTGGGTAGTTCCAGCTAAACACATCACTGCCAGCTGGTGGAGTGACTGTGCCAGCCCAAATAGTTTCTATGCTAGCAACAATGGTTGCGCCTACAAGGACCATAGCAAGCGGGCCAATTTCAGTTTCAAAAATTGCTACTACACGCTCGTTACGGGCAAATAAATTCGGTACGTTTTGCGCGGTAAGTGGATTTACCGAAAATAAATCGCCCGGTACGTAAATCATTTTGCTTAACGTGCCATCAATTGGCATATGAATACGGTGGTAGTCTTTTGGTGCCAAGTAAATAGTTGCAAATTTACCGCCTAAAAACGGCGTTGTGTCGTCTTCTGAGCCACCTAGCAACGCTTGTAAGCTGTAATCATGGCCTTTAGCTTGGATTAGTTGGCCGTCAACAATATCGCCAAGTTGACTGATTGCGCCGTCAACAGGGTGAATAATAATATCGTCATCTTCAACCATAGGACGAGCACCGTCTTTTAATGGGCGGGTAAAAAATTCATTAAAGGTTTTATAGTGAGCTGGATCAGAATATTTAGCCTCACTCATATTTATTTTGTATTGTTTAATGAATAATTTAATTAATGTTGTGGTTAATGCGCCCGCTTTTGCAGCTGCAAGCTTACCTACTACACGAGAAATAAAGTGCTTTGGCATAGCATATTGCATGGCGATTTTAAATTTATCTAAACTCACAGGTTTTTTCCTAATTATACGCGAGGCGCACGCGCGCCGGCACGGCCATCGGCCATGGTTTCTAAAATACGATGATAGCTTTCAAAACGTAACTTTGAGATATCGCCATCAGCGACTGCTTGCTGAATTATACAGCCTGGATCGTTTAAGTGTTTACAGTCTCTAAAACGGCATCCACCTATAAACTCTCTAAATTCTTTAAAGCACCAAGTGACTCGTTCAACATCTAAATGCCATAAACCAAACTCACGAATACCCGGTGAATCAATTAAGTTACCGCCACTTGGTAAATGATGCAGACGCGATACTGTGGTGGTGTGCTGGCCTAGACCGCTGTTTTCAGACACTTCTTTAGTCAAAATTTCAGCATCCGGCAGCACAGTGTTAACTAAGGTAGATTTACCCACACCACTTTGGCCAACAAAAATATTGTTTTTGCCTACAAGTACTTCTTTTAATTCATTAATGCCTTCGCCGGTTATATTACTAACTAGCAGCACCTGATAATTAAGTTTACGGTAAATATCGAGTATTTGTTGTATGTCGTTTAAACCAGCTTCATCAATTAAATCAATTTTATTAAGCACTAAAATTGGCTCAATGCCCATGTCTTCGCAGGCAATTAAATAGCGGTCGATAATGCTTGGCGTAAACTCTGGCAGTACCGCTGAAACCATTAAAATTTGATCTATATTAGCGGCAATAACTTTTACACCGTCGTAAAAATCAGGGCGCGTTAACTGTGAACGACGTTCTTGAGTTGCTTCAATAACACCCGCTAAATCGCCTTCACTTACTTTTGCTCGACGAAATAATACCTCATCGCCACATACTAAATTCGATACGGTACGGCGAATATTACAGCGAAGAACATCGCCATTTTGCGTTTCTACATCGGCATGTTGCCCAAAGCGGCTAATGACAATCGCATTTTCCACTTGACCTAAATTATCTGTTTGCCACTCTTGCGCACCCGCTTTCGCTGGTTTTGCGTCGGCATTGCTTAAACGCTTTTGATGGTTAGCCTTGATCCTACGGGATTGGCCTTTACTTAATTTTTTCTGTTTTGCCACTTGAGGCCTATAACCTGAGTTAAATGCCGAGTTTGCTAAAAAAAGCTTTAGCTCGACGGTTGATGCTAATATGATATATCGAAATGCGTTGGATCTAAAGAAAAGCACCGTTTAAGGTAATTATGACTATTAATAAATCAAATTTAATTTGGCTCGATCTGGAAATGACCGGACTTGAACCAGAGACTGACAAAATACTTGAAATTGCAACTGTTGTCACTGATGCTGATCTGAATATATTAGCCGAAGGCCCAACGATTGCCATTCATCAAAGTGATGAACTACTGGATGGCATGGATGAGTGGTGTACAACTCAGCATGGCAAATCTGGATTAACGGCACGCTGTAAGGCAAGCACGTTTGATGAAGCTTATGCCGTGGAACAAACTCTCGCGTTTTTAAAGCAATGGGTGCCAGCGGGTGCTTCACCTATGTGTGGTAACTCGATAGGCCAAGACCGCCGCTTTATGAATAAGTATATGCGCGAGCTTGAAGACTTCTTCCATTACCGTAATTTAGATGTCAGTACCATTAAAGAACTTGCTCGTCGTTGGAAACCAGATGTGTTGGCTCAAGTGAATAAAAAAGGGTCGCATTTAGCGTTAGATGACATTAAAGATTCGATTATGGAATTAAAGGTTTACCGAGAAAAGTTTTTTAATTTATAAAAAATACTTGCAAAGCCCCCTAATTATTGTAGAATCCTGCCCCGCTCAAGACGATAACCCCCGCGGGGTTAGTGTGTTTGGGCTTAGGTTAAAAGAACAGGTTTAATATTGATAGAACCTAGAACCTAGAACCTAGAACCTAGAATGCGGCACTAGCTCAGTTGGTAGAGCGCGACCTTGCCAAGGTCGAGGTCACGAGTTCGAGCCTCGTGTGCCGCTCCAATTTCTCACCAAAGAAATTGCAGCACAAGACAAAAAGTTAAAGTTGATATAATGCGGCACTAGCTCAGTTGCCAGAATGTTGAACGCGACCCGTCGCGCACCAACGGAAAAATTACTGACTATTTTGAATGCGGCACTAGCTCAGTTGGTAGAGCGCGACCTTGCCAAGGTCGAGGTCACGAGTTCGAGCCTCGTGTGCCGCTCCAATTTCTCACCAAAAGAAATTGTAGTTCAAGATAAAAGGTTAAAATTGATAGAACCTAAATTAAATGCGGTACTAGCTCAGTTGGTAGAGCGCGACCTTGCCAAGGTCGAGGTCACGAGTTCGAGCCTCGTGTACCGCTCCAATCTTATTTACTTTCCAGATATTCATTCTCAAATAGCAAACAATAACCCACACGCGAATCATTATAAATTTAATTTATGTAACTTTTTGAAATGTTCAATGTGTGCGAATGATCTATGTTGTAAAACCTAAAACCTAAAACCTAAAACCTAAAACCTAAAACCTAAAACTTTTCGCCTTGCAAAGTTGCAATAATACGTCTTGAACCGCCATGATCACGGTGCTCACCTAAGTATATTCCTTGCCAAGTTCCTAGCGCTAACTGACCATCACTAATCGGTATAGTTAACTCACAACCTAAGGTACTGGTTTTTATATGGGCAGGCATATCATCATCGCCCTCATAGTCATGGCGATAATAAGGCTGGCGCTCTGGAACAAACTGATTAAAGTGGCTTTCCATATCCATGCGTACCGTTGGATCCGCGTTTTCGTTAATAGTTAAGCTGGCTGAGGTGTGTTGAATAAATAAGTGTAATAAACCAACTTTAAGCTGGCTCAGTTGTGGGAGGTGAGTAAGTATGTCGTTATCAATTAAATGAAAGCCTCGCGAGCGAGGCTTTAATGTAATCGTAGTTTGCGACCAGCTCATAGCTTATCGAAACTCACTTCAATATTTGCATTACCTGCGTCACTGGTAAATGGCATAAGAATTTTTTTGCCGTCACTTTTATGCGTAATGGTGTGGTTTGTACCAGAGACAACGATGGGAGTTGCCATGGCAAAGTCATAGCCTTTTTCCCCTAATAAATTCTTAGCTCCACCGGTAACCATATTGGTTATTTCGCCAACCATGTCAGTTACTTCTTCATTTATACTGTCTGGTCGCTCACCTAACATACGTTCCATAATAGTCAGTGCTAAACTCTCGTCGAAGGTAATTGAAAATGAACCACGAGTTTGCGGACCGACCATACCAATTAATCCCGATACATCACCACAGGCTATCTCATCGGTTTTAATACGCGGCTTGCCTGGTTTTAATTGAGTTTGAGCCATAGTGCTCAATACATTCATCAAAGAAGCTAAAAAGGGATTAATGAACTCTACATTCATGTTAGATATCCTTAAATTGGTACTGATAAAGGTTATACGTAAAGTATAGCTATAGTCGCTGAGCTATGCTCGACAAGAGTCACATTTACCATGCGCTTCTATTGTTTGCCCTGAAACGACAAAGCCACTTTCAGCTGCTAAGTTATTGAGCTCATGTGAAATTACTGTTGAATGCAGCTCTTTAACAAAACCGCAGCTATCACAAATTAATAGCTGAACAGGATGAATATGATCAAAATGATGACACAGCATAAATGCATTGGTGCTTTCAATTTTATGAATAAAACCGAGTTCGGCTAAAAAGTCTAAAGCACGATAAATTGTTGCAGGTTTAGCACCTGTTTCAGTGACTTTTAATTGTTCAAGTAAATCGTATGCACCCACACCACCTTGGGCACTGGCTAATAAACGAAATACCTTTTCGCGAATTGGTGTGAATCGCGCACCACGGTTGTCGCATACTTGTTTTGCTTTACTTACGAGTGATTCTATATTCATCTTCTCTCATCCTTACGCTGCCGTGATATACTAACATACTGTATTGTAGTTGCAGCGTTTTATTAATTGATTTTGTCCAAAGGTATTCATTAATGCATGAGCTATTAGCTATATTTATTTTCTTTTTTGCGGTTATTGATCCAATAGGCACCATCCCGGTTTTTATCGCTGTAACTCGGGGAGATGACGACAAGTTTAAGCGTAAAGTGATTTTTAAGGCCGTGGGTGTATCTGCTTTAGTGCTGTTATTTTTTGTGGTTGCTGGCGAGCAATTATTGAATGTGATTGAGATTCCGCTCTCGGCATTTCAAATAGCAGGTGGTTTAATTTTATTAATTTTTGCGCTCTCCATGACCTTTGGTGAAAGTAAGCCCGAAGCTGAAATTAAAAGTGTTAGAGACAGCACTGAAACCGCTATTTTTCCCCTCGCTATCCCTTCAATAGCCAGTCCCGGTGCCATGTTAGGTGCGGTATTAATGACGCGCAATGAGGAGTATACCTGGGTTGAGCAAATGATTACCTCATCAATGATGTTAGCTGTTTTAGTGGTGGTACTGATTTTGTTATTACTTGCTACGCATGTACATAAAATAATAGGTGATAGTGGGGCGAGTATTATTAGTCGAATTATGGGGTTAATTTTAAGCTCAGTCGCGGTGACTAATATTTTAAACGGTATTGCACAATACTTTGGCTTGCAAGTGTTTGCTTGATATTGCTGCGCATAGGGCTTTTGTGTAAAATGCAGCGCCGTTTAAGCTGTGCTTAAATTATAAATTTTTGAGGATCACATTTTGGATAAACGTACTTTAAATCGACGCTTTAGCGTGGCACCCATGCTCGATTGGACTGATCGCCACTGTCGTACGTTTCATCGTAAAATGACAAAACACACCGTGCTCTACACCGAAATGATCACTACAGGCGCTATTTTATTCGGCCGCGGTGACTACTTGCATTTTAATCAGCACGAAGGTCCTGTGGCATTGCAATTAGGAGGATCCGATCCGCAAGCGCTAGCGCAGTGTGCCAAGCTTGCTGGTGAGCGTGGTTATGATGAAATAAACCTTAATGTAGGTTGTCCGTCAGATCGTGTGCAAAATGGACGTTTTGGTGCCTGTTTAATGGCTGAGCCTAATTTAGTTGCAGAGTGTGTTGCTGCAATGAAAAGTGAAGTGAATATTCCGGTTACGGTTAAAACTCGTATTGGTATTGATGAGCAAGATTCTTATGAGTTTTTATGTGCGCTTATTGAAGCATCGCACAAAGTAGGCTGTGATGATTTTATTATTCATGCCCGTAAGGCATGGCTAAAAGGGTTGAGTCCAAAAGAAAATCGCGAAGTTCCTGAGCTTAACTACCCCCGTGTTTACCAGCTTAAAAAAGATTATCCACAACTTGATTTAAGTATTAATGGCGGTGTTAAAACCATTGAGCAAAGTCTTGAGCATTTACAGTACATAGATGGGGTGATGGTTGGGCGAGAGGCTTACAGCAATCCATTTATGCTAAATGAAGTGGATGAAAAAATATATGGTGATGCTGCTAATACTCAGTCACGTCATGATGTTGTGCGCTCTATGTATGATTACATTGAAGAAGAGATGCGTTTAGGCGCTAACTTTTGGCATGTTGCTCGCCATATGTTGGGTATTTTTCAGGGGCAACCTGGTGCGCGTGGTTTTAGACGCCACTTATCTGAAAATGGTCATGGCAAGCAAGCTGATTTAAGTGTTATGGATAAGGCACTAAGCTACGTACCCGAGTAATGCCAATTTAATGCAATTGGCGTAACAGATCCTCTGTATAGAAAAAGTCACCTCAGGTGGCTTTTTTTGATCCCAAATTTTAGTCAAAAATGTAATTTATTAGCCAATTCGACTTAATTTCATTCAGTGACTAGTCATTAACTTACCCGCCAAAAATGATTTAAATTATTGATATTTAATGAAAATAAAAGAATGTTAAGTTATTGGCATAACTCTTGGAATCCTGTTGATGTATAAATAAAAAATCATCAGGAGAATAACATGGGTATATTTAATCGCGTAAACGACGTCATTCAAGCAAATATCGTAGCTATGCTTGATAAAGCTGAAGATTCAGAAAAACTACTTAATTTGATGCTAACCGAAATGCAGGAGGCACTTAATGAGTGTCGTAGCACCGCGGCAGCACTATTATGTGAAGAAAAGAATATCAAGCGTCAAATAAGCAATAAACAACAAGCGCTCACAAATTGGCAATTAAAGGCCGAACATGCCATTGCAAAAAATCGTGACGATTTAGCTAAATCAGCATTAGCTGAAAAACACACAGTTGAAAAAAACATAGAATGCTTACAAACACAGCTTGAGACATTGCAGCAATCAATTGTAAAAATCACAGAGGACTGTGAGCGCCTACAGCAAAAAATGACGCAGGCTAAAGCTAAGCAAGCACAACTTGTAAAGCGTGAAAATGTGGTTGAGGCAAGAGCAAAGATAAATACTCAGCTGCAGAGCGATAAAGTGGCCACTGCTTTATCACGATTTGAGCAAATTGAGCGCCGCGTTGAGAGTGTTGAATCGCAAGTTGAAGCGTATGAACTAACAGATACAGCGAGCAATACGGCAATGCAAATTGAGTCACTGGTTAAAAACGAAAAAATTGATGCAGAGCTGGCAAGTTTAAAAGCGAGTTTAAACACCGCTGATAAACAAACAGCCTAAGGAGATTGTTATGAATAATTTTAATACATATCGTCGTTGGTATAAAAATACACTTAACAAAAAAATATCGGGTGTCTGTAGT
Organism: Pseudoalteromonas sp. BSi20311; assembly: GCF_000239875.1. Taxonomy (NCBI): domain Bacteria; kingdom Pseudomonadati; phylum Pseudomonadota; class Gammaproteobacteria; order Alteromonadales; family Pseudoalteromonadaceae; genus Pseudoalteromonas; species Pseudoalteromonas sp. BSi20311. Next base: position 32,043 of record NZ_BADU01000188.1, read on the forward strand.
GGGTTAGCTTATCGATTAGACTTTCCGGTATGGTCTACTCGCTTAGTCACCGTTTTATTATTTTTAAGTTTTCCGTTTGCAGTGGCGCTAGGTTATTTAATCGCACACTGTTGTCTTGAAGAAAAAGCAGTGTAAGGAGAGCAACATGAAAACTTTCGCCGTATGCCTACTTATTGTTACATTATTTTTAATTAATAGCGGTTCGATAATTCATTTTGATGTATGGCAATTTCCGCTGTGGATTTCAGATATTAGTTGGACAGGTATTGAGCTCATTGGGGCGTTAGTCGCCATTATTGTTGTTATTGCGATTGCTGCTTTGGTAACCATGGGGCTTGTTGGCGCGGCGATGGTGGCACTGGCTGGAACTATATTAGCCTTTTTATTCGGATCATTGATGATTGCTTGGCCATTATTGTTTGTGGCAGGGTTATGCTGGTTAATCGCAGATAACAAAAAAGTGGCTTCTTAAACTTAAATTAGCTGCCTAATATTAGGGAATTATGATAAATTTGGACTATATTTTTATATTTTAACAAGGATTTTACTGATGATTAAACAATGTATTTTAAGTGCAAGTGCATTATTGATGGGTGTTTTTTCGTCTTCGTTATTGGCGCATGAAGGACATGAACACGATAGTGTCGTTGCGCAATTACAAGTAACGCATGCGCAAGTAAGAGAGTTTTTACCTGCCACTAAAGCGAGCGTGGGTTATTTTAGTATTGAAAATCACAGTAATGTACCGGCAACACTCATAAGAGCGACCATAGATGGTTTAGGTCGTGTTGAGATTCATGAGAACGTCCACGCTGATGGTATGATGAAAATGCAAAAAGTAGAATCATTGCTTATTAAAGCTCACCAGCAACTCGATTTTAAGCCTGGTAGCTATCATTTAATGGTGTTTGAACCACAAGAGCCGTTAAAAGTAGGTCAAGAACGCAAACTCACGCTATATTTTGAAGATGGGAATCGAGTGTTCACTAATGCAAAAGTAGTTTCGTTAGCATCGCAAGCTGAGCCGGTAAAAGCATCGAAAGATCATAGTCATCATTAGGGGGATAAATGTCACAGCATAAAGGAAAAATAATAACGGCATTGGTATTATTGTTTGTCGTATTTTACGCTATTGCAGTTTACTGGAGCATAGAGCCTGCACGTTTTGATGTGGTACAAAATGCAAAACAACAAGCACAGTTGCGTAACGAGAAACCAGTAACAGGCTATGTAACCACTTCAACGCTTATCACTGTCTCTGATACTCTTTTAACTAAGTCAGGTGGTTATTTATCAAATGATGTGCTGCCACCGAGCGTAATAATGGACAACATGCCAGCTTGGGAGTATGGCGCGTTGGAAATGGTGCGTGATTTAGCATTATCAATGCGAAAAGATTTTAGTCGTTCACAGTCACAATCAACTGAGCACGAAGCGCTTAAAAAAGCACAACCACAATTTAATATCAGCTCTGAAGCATGGGCATGGCCGAGTGCTGAGGGCGAATATCAAAAGGGCATTGATTACTTATTAGTATACCGCTCTCAAATTGCGAATCAGCATGAGCGCGATAGCCAATTTTACTCACGTGCAGATAATTTACGCAGTTGGTTAAAAGAAGCAGAAAAACGCTTAGGTAGCCTAAGCCAACGTTTGAGTGCGAGTGTAGGTCAAGATAAGGTAAATACCGATTTAGCCGGCAACTCTTCAAATACTCAAGCCACTTATACGCCATTGCAACAACAAGTAAAAACATCGTGGTGGGAAATTGATGATGTATTTTATGAGTCACGCGGTGCTACTTGGGCTTTACTGCATTTTTTACAAGCGGTTGAATATGATTTTGCCGAAGTGCTTGATAAAAAGAACGCTCGTGTTAGTTTACAACAAATTATACGCGAGCTTGAAGCGACCCAAGAAACCGTTTGGAGCCCAATGATTTTAAACGGCAACGGGTTCGGTTATGTCGCCAACCATTCACTCGTTATGGCAAATTATATCTCTAGAGCCAATGCGGCACTGATTGAACTTAGCGAATTATTAGCGCAAGGATAAAAAATGAAAAAGTATTGTATAGCAGCAGCCTTATCAATGGCATGTTTAGCACCTGTAGCACAAGCCGACACTGTATTGGGTTTGTATGTAGGGGTTGATGGTTGGAAAGCCGATAATGACGGTAGCTTTTCTGATAATAATAACGCCCTACAAAACTTCAATTTTGAAGATGAGACTTTTGTTAGCTATTACGCCGCACTTGAGCATCCGGTTCCATTAGTGCCAAACTTAAAGCTAAAATACACTGAGCTTGAACTAACCGGTTCAACGCGACTGGAAGATACATTTACTTTCAATGGCACTGATTATGTTGTAGGCACTGATGTTAATTCAGTTACTGACTTATCGCACATTGATTATATTCTTTACTACGAGATTTTTGATAACGATTTAATCTCGATTGATTTAGGTATTAATGCTAAGCAGTTTGATGGTGAGCTTGTGGTAACAGGTACATCACAACAAGGTGGCGCTAACTTCACTGAAATTGAAGAGTTCTCAGGTGTGGTGCCTTTAGCATACGGCCGTTTTGAAGCGGGTTTACCGTTTAGTGGTTTAAGTGTTTTTGCTGAGGGTAGCTTTTTAGCCATTGACGATAGCAAAGTACAAGATTACCAAATGGGTATTGCTTGGGAGTTTATTGATAACCTAGCCGTTGATGTTGCGGTTAAAGCGGGCTACCGCTCTATGGTTTTAGAACTTGATGATGTAGATGACATTAATACTAATATTGATGCTTCAGGCCCATTTGCGGGCATACAAGTTCATTTTTAAGCACCGATTTTTCTAAAAGCCACCTTGTGTGGCTTTTTTTAGTTATTTTGAAGCGTGCCATACTAATTCAAACTCCCCCTCAAATGCTGCACCAATTAACTGTTTGTACACTTTATTAATTGGGTAATTCATCAGTCTAAACAGTTCATCACCGGTTTGGGTAAACTTATAATAACTCAATACTAAATCGTTACTTTTTGCTTTTAAAGTTAGTTTTTGAGTCAAAAAGGAGAGGGTAATTTCTTGTCCTGCTTTTAATGCAGCTGATTCAATCTCTTTACGGTATAACAAATTTAAATCCATTAAGGTTAATACATCAGGAAAGCTCACACCGCTTTTACCTATGCTTAATGACACTTTATTACCCTTACCTAATAAATCAAATAACGAGGGTTTTTTGTAATAGCCTAAAAATATTAGGTGACTACTGTCTTTTTCGTTATACCCTGAAATAGACACACACTTTCTTAATGAATCAGCTTCGCGCTGGGTCATGTGTTTGAGAGTTTGTAAGCTTTTTATAGAAAAGGTACCTGGGCTAATGGTTTCGCCAGTAAAAATTTTTGCCCATAATGTTTGCATAGATTGGTTTGAGGTATCTTCACATAAGGCAATAAAGTGCTCCACCCAATCGGCGTCAGGTTGTTTAGCGCAGGCTACATCAGGACAAAACTCCATTGCTAAGGCTAAAATAGTCTCGATATTTTGTTGTTGTTTTATTAGCAGTAGATCTTGTCTTTTTTGTGCTCGAGCTAACACTGAATGCTCGCTATTAATACGATAAAGAGACTTTGCTTTACCCTGCGTATTATAGGTTTTTTCATCAGCTGCAGGTGTATTACTCACTTTTGTGACTGAGTAACCTAACAGTGACTCAATAATATTGGCAAGTTTAATTCTGGCTTGTGCGGTTTTGACTGTCATGACTTTCCATTATTGCTTGTGCATCACTGAGCTGGGCTACCGTCTTTAGGTTATTTAGCCCAAGAGTGACTATATTGCTTAATATATTTTCAGCAAATATAGCAACATAGCCAGAAATGAGTGGCACCGTTGCTTGCCCTTCAATATGCCACGTGACGGTTTTTGTATGCGGGCTAAATAGTAATCGGCTAGTAATAATATGTTCTTGATTAAATAACACACTAAATACAACTTCATTGGCGCTCAATGATGATATTGTCATTGAGCCATTGCCCCACTTACCTTGCCAAGACTGATAGGCGCCTGCCCCAGAACTTGGTTCACCAATACTAAATTCAATGTTGGGATCTATTTGCTGCCACGGCGACCATTTGTACCACTGCGTAAAATCTTCCACTAATGACTTTATAACAGGAGGGCGGGCATTTATTTTAATGCTTTTTTGCACGTGATAGTTTTGTGGTAAAAGTAACCCAACAACAACAAACGCCAACAGTAAGATGGCTGAAAACTGCATTAATTGTTTAAGTAGTTTAATAGGTATGCCTCATTGGTTTTAATATTACAGCGTCTATGAATTGTTAATAATCACAGCTTATTTAATAGTTTAGCTTAGAGCTGCGGATTTTTGTTTATTTTATCTGCTTAAAACAATTCTAAAAGCAGACATTAGCAGTAATTAGTTTAGATGATATTTTTGTTTTAGTATTGCTATAAAAGTAGGCGGTTTTTAATCACCACCTTACATTTTGAGCTATATCAACGTGGATGTCGATAGGGTATAATTCGCGCCTTTTGTTATTGAACGGCCAATTTTATGAGCACATTAAAAGCTGATCGCGCCTTATTCTCATACCCTAAGTATTGGGCTGAGTGTTATGGCACAGCCCCATTTTTACCAACAACACGCGAAGAAATGGACGCGCTTGGCTGGGATAGCTGCGATATTATTATTATTAGCGGTGATGCTTATGTAGACCATCCTAGTTTTGGGATGGCCGTAATTGGCCGTGTGCTTGAAGCGCAAGGATTTAGAGTGGGCATTATTGCTCAGCCTGATTGGAACTCTAAAGATGCGTTTATGGCATTGGGTAAGCCTAACTTATTTTTTGGTATTACAGCCGGTAACATGGATTCGATGATCAATCGTTACACCGCTGAAAAACGTATGCGCCACGATGATGCTTATACACCGGGAAATGTAGGTGGTAAACGCCCTGACCGTGCCGTGATCATATACTCACAACGTTGTCGTGAAGCCTATAAAGATGTGCCACTGGTGTTAGGGGGCATTGAAGCCAGCTTGCGTCGTATTGCTCATTACGATTATTGGCAAGAGAAAGTACGCCGTAGTGTATTGTTTGACGCTAAGGGTGACATTTTAATTTATGGTAATGCCGAACGTCCATTAGTTGAAGTGGCGCATCGTATCGCTGCAGGTGAAACCATGGATACCATACAAGATGTGAGAGGCACGGCGGTTATTCGTAAGGAGCCTTTACCCGGTTGGCGCGGCAGTGATTCAACCGCGATTGATAAAATTGGTAAAATAGATCCTATTCCTAATCCTTATGGGGCGGATGATGTGGGTTGTGCTAAATCAGAATTTAAGCAAGCGGGTATTGATTTAAAAGCCGAAGCTGCAAAACCAATTACCATTCAGCCTGCGCGTCCTAAGCCATGGGAAAAAACTTACGTTAAGTTACCCGCTTTTGAGCAGGTCAGTGTTAATAAACCATTGTATGCCCATGCATCGCGTATTTTGCACCAAGAAACTAACCCCGGTTGTGCAAGAGCGCTATTTCAGCGTCATGGCGATCGCTCTATTTGGGTGAATCCGCCAGCTTATCCACTTGAAACCCAAGAAATGGATGATGTGTTTGGTTTACCGTATCAGCGTATTCCGCACCCAAGTTATGGCGACGATAAAATTCCTGCTTACGATATGATTAAAACGTCGGTAAACATTATGCGTGGTTGTTTTGGCGGCTGTTCGTTCTGTTCTATTACTGAGCATGAAGGGCGAATAATACAAAGCCGCTCACAAGAATCAATTATTGAAGAGATTGAGCAAATTAGAGATAAAGTGCCGGGCTTTACTGGGGTTATTTCTGATTTAGGCGGACCGACCGCAAATATGTACAAACTGCGTTGTACCAGTAAAAAAGCAGAGAGTACCTGTCGCCGCTTGTCGTGTGTGTATCCTGATATTTGTAAGCATATGGATACTGACCATACCCCGACTATCGATTTATATAAAAAGGCGCGTGAGGTTAAAGGGATCAAAAAGATCTTAATTGCTTCGGGCGTACGTTATGACCTTGCTGTACGTGATCCTCGTTACGTTAAAGAGCTAGTAACTCATCATGTTGGTGGATATTTAAAAATAGCCCCAGAACACACAGAAGACGGCCCATTATCAAAAATGATGAAGCCGGGTATGGGCGCCTATGATGAATTTAAAGCGCTATTTGATAAGTACTCTAAAGAAGCAGGTAAAAAGCAGTATTTAATTCCATACTTTATTTCTGCTCACCCAGGGACTAAAGACGAAGACATGGTGAATATGGCTTTGTGGCTGAAATCGAATGACTTTAAGCTTGATCAGGTGCAAAACTTTTACCCATCACCGATGGCTAATGCGACCACCATTTATCATACTGAAATGAACTCGCTGCGTAATATTAAAAATAATACTGAGCAAGTTGCGGTACCAAAAGGCGCGCGCCAGCGTCGTTTGCATAAAGCGATTTTGCGTTACCATGATCCTGCCGGTTGGCCAATGATCCGTGAAGCCCTGCGTAATATGGGCAAAGCTAAACTCATTGGTAAAGGTCCAAATTGTTTAGTGCCAGAAGAAGGCAGAGATGAAAGGCAAACCAAAGGCGGTAAAGGCAATAAGGGCGGTCGTCCTGCGCTTACTCGTCATACTGGCTTTAGTCAGTTTAAAAAAGCCAACACTAAACCTAAGGTAGGCGGTAATCGCCAGCGCGCTAAGTAGCCTTAACTTATGTAAAGTAACTATCGGCTTAAACAAAAACACCGCGTATTGATGCGGTGTTTTTGTTTATAAACGTTTATAAAAAGATTAAATCAATAACCAAGTCGCAGTACCTAAGAAGGCAAATATACCAACAATATCAGTTACTGTGGTTAGTACCACACTGCCTGCCAGTGCTGGATCTATTTTCATTTTTTTAAGCAATAGTGGAATACTAGCACCCGCAATACCTGCTGCAACTAAATTCATAAACATAGCAAACGCTAAAACACCACCGAGTTTGAAATCCCATTGCCAAAGCGCAACGACACCGGCAATTAGGATAGACCAAACCATACCGTTAATCGCGCCGATAGCGAGTTCTTTTAATAATAAAAAACGTTGGTTAGTTTGGTTGATATGGCCCACCGCGATACCGCGAATAACCAAAGTTAAGGTTTGGCTGCCTGCAACCCCACCCATTGACGGGACAATGCCATTGAGCACAGCAAGAATTGGTAATATAGCTAAGGTGTTTTCGAAAAAGCTCGCCACAATTGCAGCCAGCAATGCAGTTAGTAAGTTTACACCTAGCCAAATTGAGCGCTTTTTAGAGCTTTTTAAGACCGGCGCAAAGGTATCTTCTTCATCATCAAGACCCGCTAAGCTTAATAAGCTATGCTCTGCATCTTCACGGATAACATCAACGATATCATCAATAGTAATACGACCAAGCAAATGCGCGTTGTCATCGACAACTGGTGCCGATATCCAGTTATGCCGTTCAAATAGTTGCGCTACTTCGCTTTCATCCATAGAAATAGGAATAGATTCACACTCTTCATCCATTAAATCCTGAACAATTTTTTCAGGGGGATTAGTTAATAAAGTGCTCAGCGATAAGGCGCCTAAAAAACAGTTATGTTTATCTACAACGTATAAGTCATCGGTGCCCTCTGGCAGTTCACCGCGTAAGCGAATATAACGTAGTACAACATCTAGAGTTACATCAGGGCGAATAGTTACGGTATCTATATTCATCAAGGCGCCAGCAGAGCGCTCTTGGTAAGATAGAGCTTGTGTTGCACGCTCTCTATCTTGAATATCCATAGCGCTAACAACGTCTTTATATACGGTGTCTGGTAGGCTACGTAGTACTTCCCCTAAATCATCATGGCCCATGTCTTCTGTTGCAGCAGCAATGTGCTCAGGTGCCATTTGCGCAATAATGCCCAAACGTACGTCTTCAGAGAGCTCTTCAAGTACATCACCCTGTACATCAGGATCAACCAGTTGCCAGAGCATACGACGAATTTTATGGGGAGATGATTCTAAAAGAAGTGCGGTATCACAAGGTGCCGTTTTTGCTAGCATGCGCCTAACTTGAACAAATTGACCACTATTTAGTGACTTAGTCACCTGTTTTAGTTGTTGTAGTGGAATATCTTGTTCTAAAGCTTCAGGCATTGGCGTCCTTAATTAAATTTTATTACACGATGATGGGGTATCGCTTTATCTTACTTTATATCAGTAAACTACCTCAACCACTATTAACCTTAGCTTATAAGCAGGATTACTCTTGCTCATTAAATCGTTGGTCAATGAGCTCACCAATTGCATTAAGTGCAGGCTCTGCGTCAGGGCCTTCACATACTACCTTAACTTCTTTGCCTTGACTGCTTTCGAGTAACATAAGTGCTAATACACTGTCGCCAGCGGCTTGTTTATCGTCTTGAAATAACGTGATTGAGGCATCAAATTGCACAGAAAGCTGTGCCAGCACCGTAGCTGCTCTGGCATGCAGGCCTAACTTGTTTTTTATTAAAAATGTGTTTTCTAACCGCATTACTATTCTCTTTGATGTTATTCTTGTTCTCTGTGACGAATTTTTACATTAGGATGACTCATTGCAAAACTTTCACCTATAGTTTGCGCTAAGTAAACAGAACGGTGTTGTCCACCAGTACAACCTATGGCTATGGTCAAATAGCTGCGGTTATTTCTTTCTAAATGCGGCAACCATGTTTGTACAAAGGTTTGAATTTGCCATGTAAATTTTTGTACTATGCTGTGGCTGGCTAGGTAGTCTTTTACCGGTTGATCTAGCCCTGTGAGTGGCTTAAGTTCAGGCTCCCAATGCGGGTTTGGTAAAAATCGGGCATCGAATACGTAATCTGCTTCTTTGGGTATACCGTGCTTAAAACCAAATGACTCAAAGGTAATGATCAGTTGTTTGTCTTTTTTACCGAGTATTTTTTCACGGATAGACTCAGCCAGCTGATGCACACTTAAATCAGTGGTATCAATCATATGATCAGCATGATTGATCAAAACATCCAGTAGTTGTTTTTCTTTTTTTATTGCTAAATCAAGCGGCAGTGAGTCAATCGAAAGAGGGTGAAGACGCCTAGTTTCCGAAAAGCGTTTAATTAATGTTTGATCGTCACTGTCTAAATAAAACACCGTTGGTTTAGTGAAACCAGGTAAATATTCAATGATTTCATTAAACTGTTGCTGCTCTTTAGGTAAGTTACGCACATCAACACTTACGGCAATTTTGTTGTAGCTGTCGGAAACACTACGAACAAGAGATGGTAATAAATTTAAAGGAATATTATCTACACAATAATAACCTAAATCCTCAACAACCCGTAACGCAACAGATTTACCAGAACCTGAGCGACCACTTATAATTATTAATTCCATTTATCACCCTTTATTGTTACTACGGTTGACTGACAATGACTTGGTACAGCTCATTGTCGGATTTTGCCGCCCGTAATTGCTTACAAAATTCTTTTTCGTTGAGCTTATCTGCAATGGTAGCTAAGGTCTTTAAATGCTGTTGATTGTCACCGTCTGGGACAATTAAGGCAACAAAAATGTCGACCGGTCGGTTATCTATCGCATCAAAATTAATAGCCGTTTCGCTCACCAGTATAAGTGCAAGAGGCTCTTGTGCACCACTCATACGACCATGTGGAATTGCAATTCCTCGGCCTATACCTGTACTCCCTAGCTTTTCTCTAGCGGTTAACGCGTTGAGAATATCTTGTTGGGTTAAATAGGGCAGTTTATTGTGAGCCAATTCACTGATAAATTCTAAAATTCTTTTTTTACTATTAAAAAGGACCGCAGCTTTACTGCAGTCCTGACAGATAAGTGAGCTTAGTTTCATAGTGTTAGTGTCGAGCAAGTTTCTCTTTGTGTTTAATTACTTGACGATCTAGCTTGTCAATCAGCGAGTCTATAGCGGCATACATATCTTGATGTTCAGTAGAGGCAAAAATTTCAGCGCCACTAACATGAACGGTTGCTTCAGCTTTTTGGTTTAGTTTTTCTACATCGAGAATAACATGCACATTCGTTATGTGATCAGTGTGCCTCTGCAGCTTTGCAAATTTACTATTTACGTAGTCTCTAAGCGAGTCAGTAATATCTACATGGCGACCAGTTAAGTTCAGTTGCATAAACATTTTCCTCTTTGTTGTACGCCTTAAATCAAACTTTTTCGTTGATTCGACGGGGGAATAGCTAGAGATTCGCGATATTTTGCAATAGTTCTCCTTGCTACTTTAATTCCTTGCTCTGCCAATATATCTGCAATTTTACTATCACTCAATGGTTTAGCTGAGTTTTCTGCTGCGATTAATTTTTTAATTAATGCGCGAATTGCTGTTGATGAACATTCGCCACCGTTTTCAGTGCTTACATGGCTTGAAAAGAAATATTTAAGCTCAAAAATACCCCGTGGTGTGTGCATGTATTTTTGCGTAGTAACACGTGAAATAGTCGATTCGTGCATTTCTACCATTTCTGCCACATCATTAAGCACCATAGGCTTCATTGCCTCAGGACCATGTTCAAAAAAGGCCTGTTGCTGTTGCACAATACAGTTAGTTACTTTAAGTAGCGTGTCGTTTCTACTTTCTAGACTTTTTATAAACCATTTTGCTTCTTGCAAGTGTGAGCGAATAAACTGGCTATCACCACTTGATTTAACAGTACGTGACATAGCCGCATATTGGCTGTTTACCCTAATTTTAGGCATGCTATCAGGGTTTAGTTCAACCACCCAACGCCCTTTAATTTTTTTAACCGACACATCAGGAATAACATACTCTGACTCTTCTCTGACAATAGTGTCCGCCGGTTTTGGGCTAAGGGTATGAATTAACGTCATGATCTCTTTAAGCTCATCTTCTTTGAGCTTAGTTTTTTTCATTAACGTGCGATAATCACGTGCAGCCAGCAAATCAATATGATCGGTTAAAATCATTTTTGTTTCGTTTAAAAAAGGCGTGTCTTTATCAAACTGATTAAGTTGAATACACAAGCACTCTTGTAAACTACGCGCGGCTATTCCTACCGGATCAAATAATTGAATACGCTTTAATACCGCTTCTATTTCATCAAGTTCAACTTCATCTTCGTCGTCGTTTTCTTGATTAAAGCTTTCTAAAATTTCTTCACAGCTAAGGGTTAAAATACCTGAGTCGTCCACGGCTTCTACTATTGCAATCGCAATGGCTTCATCTGTAGGACTAAATGGCGTCAGTTGCAATTGCCACATTAAATATTCATGCAGCGTTTCAGTTGAAGAGCCTTGATAAATTGATTCATCTTCAGGCATCGGTCCCGATGAAGAGGCAGGTGCTGCGCTCATGTATTCATCCCATGTAACATCCATTGCCATATCATCGCTAATGGTGTCTTTGCTCATGGCTTCGCCGCTGTCTTGCTCATACTCGCTAGGTTTTTCGTCAGCTGAAGTACTTAGCGTTGATTCATCGTTATCGGCTTTTTGTTCGTTTTTACCCGCAGCATCTTCGCTGTAATCTTGTTCTTCAACTTCAAGCAAGGGATTGCTATCGAGCGCTTCTTGAATTTCTTGCTGGAGATCCAATGTACTGAGCTGCAATAAGCGAATTGCTTGTTGCAACTGTGGAGTCATTGTAAGTTGCTGGCCCATGCGCAGCTGTAATGATTGCCTCATTTATCTCTAACAATCCTTTTAAATTACGGTCTGTTGACCTTTACGGATTAAAATTTGTTCAAACTAGGGGCGGTTTAATCGCGGCGCGAGGTTTGTAACCTAGTGGGCTAAGTCAAAACCGAGCAACAAAAAGTAAATCGTCCCTAGGCAGAACCCGAAGGGCAGCGCCTGTTTGGCATTGATGCTGCGTTATCGCCTATTTATGGGGAATACCACATCACATAGGCTCTGCCTTGCCTAAATACCAAACAGACTGCTGCAAATTCAACCTTGAAAGGTCAACAGACCTAAGTATAATTAATCTTAGCAGATGCTTAGTGGAATAACACAAATATTAGAGCTTGAACTGCTCGCCCAAATAAACATCGCGTACTGTTTTATCGTTTAATACGTAATCTGGAGTGCCTGATGCAATTAACTCCCCATGAGAAACTATGTAGGCTTTTTCACAAACATCAAGTGTTTCGCGTACGTTGTGATCTGTGATCAATACGCCAATCCCTCGATTTTTAAGATGCTCTATGATCTTTTTAATATCTAATACAGAGATAGGATCAACCCCTGCAAAGGGTTCGTCCAATAGTATAAATTTAGGATTTGCTGCTAATGCCCGGGCAATTTCAACACGGCGGCGTTCACCGCCTGACAGAGCCATACCTTGGCTGTCACGAATATGCTGAATGCTAAATTCATCAAGTAAATTATTTAAGGTATCTTCACGCTGTTGTTTATTAAGCTCTTTACGTGTTTCTAAAATAGCCATTAAGTTTTGGTAAACCGTCAGCTTTCTAAAAATCGATGATTCTTGTGGTAAGTAACCAATCCCTAAGCGAGCTCGGCTATGCATAGGTAATAAAGTGATATCTTGATCATCTATTGATATTTTACCTTTATCGCTCGGTACAAGGCCTACAATCATGTAAAAGGTCGTGGTTTTACCTGCGCCATTGGGGCCAAGTAAACCGACAATACTGCCAGCTTCGACTTCTAGGCCAACATTTTTCACCACTTCACGGCCTTTATAGCTTTTTGCTAATAGCTCTGCTTTTAATGTGCTCATGGTTGGCCTTTATCGTCTTCTTTTTTGTTTTCAACAGGCACCAAAATGGTGTGTACACGATCGGTTGAATTTTCATCTTTTTCTGCGCTAATCAACTGCTGCTCTATATCGTAGGTGATACTTTTAGCGGTAATTTTTTGACCTGCTTGAGCGATACTGGCATCACCGATTAAGGTTAAAAAACGTTGCGATACATCATAGCGAACTTCATTGGCACTGGCGCTCATGATGGTGCCATCAGCTTGTGTTTCTTCAAAGTAAGCAGGGCTACCTGTGGCAATTAAAAGTTGCTTATTCTCGCCTAAGTCATCACGTTTATGTACTTCTAAACGATCGGCGGTAATGCGGCGATTACCATGAATAATTTCAACATTTTTCTCAAAAATGCCCACGTTTTCTTTTAATTGACCTTCCTGTCTGTCAGCACTAATTGAAATTTGATTAGCCGCAGGGGCTTCAACGGTTTCCTCTGCATGGCTATGAAATGCAATCAGTAGTGAAGGAACAATTAAAATTTTAAATAGGTTATTGGTCATAATATAGGGTTCGCGTATGGTTAATAAGTTTAATCACTTCGGTTTTTAAATCGGCTTCAAGGCCTTTACCGATGATTTTTAAATTAGGTCCTGTAATAACGACTGGCTGCTGTGACTGCATAGTCAGTAGTTTTATATCTACATTGATGCTATCGGCTGTGATCGTATCGATCATGGCGTTATCGACTAAATTTAGCGCTTTCACATTACCCTCTAACACCAGTTGCCGATCGTCGTAGAGGGTGGCTTCATCAGCGTTAATACGCCATGTTTGCTGTTCGTTATATAACGTAAATATAGGTTTTTCAAAAAAGGTAAAACCGAGTTGTTGATATAACTCCATTTTTACCGCAGTCACTTTATGGCTTACTTTACCTTGATCATTATAAGCGGTTTGTTTTAGCTCAATCGCGGTATAATCGGGTTTAGCAATAACTTGAGTTTGTTCATCCGCAACAATATCTACTTGAGTAAAGTAAGGATACCAAAGCCAAACCATACAGCTTATGAATAAAACGCTCAGTATAATGCGCGCTACATTCATGAACTGGTTCCTTGGCTGGTAAGTGGCTTATTGTTTTCAAGCATTAGTAAGTCTGTTAGTTCTCTCACTGCGCCAAAGCCGCCAGGCAGCTGAGTAACATAATGCGATAAGCGTTTAATCAGCGGGTGGGCGTCGTTCACGGCTACTGCAAACCCGACTTTTTCCATTACCGGCATATCAGGGCCATCGTCGCCTATGTAGGCAATTTGCTCATCGCTAAGCGCTAATTTTTGTTTTAATTCTTGATAGGCGATGAGTTTGTCTTCTTGGCCTTGGTATATATGTTGTACGGTTAAGCTACTCATACGTTGTTGAACTATTTGTGAGTGACGACCTGTGATCACGGCAACTTCAAAACCACTATTAATAAGGGCTTTAATGCCAAATCCGTCTTTGGTATTAAATGCTTTGAGCTCTTCACCTTGGTTGCCAAGATAAATACGCCCATCAGAAAACACACCATCAATGTCGCAAATTAATAATTTTATTTTTTTGGCGCGCGCTTTTGCATCATCACTTAACGGTTGGTAAAGATCTTCAAACTGCATTTATAGCACTCCCGCTTTTAGTAAGTCTTGCATATTTAGTGCGCCAATGGGCTGATTATGCTCATTAATCACAATTAAACCATTAATACGTTTTTGTTCCATAATGTTCAGTGCTTCAGCCGCGAGCATGTCTTGTGTGGCTGTTGTGCATGATTTAGTCATCACAACATTAATTTCTGTGCTGTGTATATCAACACGTTGCTCTAAAATACGACGTAAATCACCATCGGTAAACAAACCAGATAATTGTTGGTTACCATCTATAATAGCGGTCATGCCAAGCCCTTTGGCTGACATTTCAATTAGGGCGTCTTTAATGGTTTGCGTTTCATTAATAATAGGCGTGTGAATACCGCTGTGCATTACATCTTTTAAGGTTAGCAGTAAGCGTTTGCCTAAACTGCCACCTGGATGCGACAGAGCAAAATCATCTGCGGTAAAGCCACGGGCTTCCAATAATGCGACTGCCATTGCATCACCCATAGCGAGTGTTGCCGTGGTACTTGCCGTTGGCGCTAGGCCTAATGAGCAGGCTTCTTGTTCAACTTTAATACACACATGCACATTTGCCAATGTTGCCATAGTTGACGTTTCGTTACCTGTCATAGCAATCATTTTAGCGCCAATGCGTTTTAATACCGGAATAATATTAAGCACTTCACTGGTTTCGCCAGAGTTAGAAATAAGCATAACTACATCACTGGCGGTGATCATACCTAAATCACCATGACTCGCTTCACCAGGGTGAACAAAAAATGCGGGGCTACCAGTACTCGCTAAAGTGGCTGCTATTTTATTACCGATATGGCCCGATTTACCCATGCCAATAACAATTATACGGCCTGAGCAGTCATACATTAATTGACACGCTTGGTTAAAGCTTTCATTAACGTATTGTGCGATATCGTTGAGTGCTTGGCGTTCTATATCAAGGACGCGTAAGCCTTGTTGAATAAAATTTAGCGTTGCCATGGATCACCCTACTTGACTAAAAATATAACCTTGGTAAATCATAAATGCGACGATGAGCAAGCCACCTTCTAGTCTATTGATACGTCTTTGACCTCTAAAGTTCAATGACATAGCAATAAGTGCCAAGGTTGCACCTATCATAATGATAACATCACGGTTAGCTACTGATGCGTCAATAACTGATGGGTTAATTAATCCTGCCAGCGGTAACACCGCGAGAATATTAAAAATATTTGAGCCAACAATGTTACCCAGTGCTAGGTCATCTTCATTTTTAAGAACACCCGCAATAGAGGCTGCAAGTTCAGGTAAGCTGGTACCTATGGCTATTATGGTTAAACCAATTACTAAGTCACTTAGGCCAAAGTATTTAGCAATATCGACGGCTGAGCCAACTAAAAAGTGTGAACTAACCGGCAGTAAAATCATACCCACTACCAGCCAAAAAACGGCTTTTTTGGTTGGTACGTTGTCAGGTACTTCATCACAGGCTTCGCTAACAAAGGGGTCGTCTTGGTTTTTTGCTCGCAGTGAGACAAAAATAAGCCCACCAATAAAAACAACAAAACCAAACAGTAAGGCTGCGCCTTCAAAAAACGAAAAGTAGTTATCTGAAAAAATATACCAAGTGGCGATAGACACCAGTAATACCAATGGAATTTCACGCCTTAGTGTACTTGAAGAAACTGAAAGTGGTCTTAAAAGCGCTGTAATACCTAATACTAATAGTATGTTAGTTATATTTGAACCTACCGCATTACCAACCGCCGTATCGGTTTTATTAGCCAAAGCAGCTGAAGCGGATACCATCATTTCAGGCGCCGATGAGCCCATAGCTACCACGGTTAAACCTACTATTAATGTTGGTACGCCAAAGTTTTTAGCCAGTGCAGCTGCACCATAAACAAACCTGTCTGCACTCCATACGAGAGCTGCAAAACCGAGAATTAAAATGACAAACGAGGTAACCATTGTGATAAGCCAGCTAGTGTAAATTCAGATAGCGCGAATAGTAACAAAAGCCACCATAAAAGTATAAGTAAAAGAGTAAGCTGTAATACATTAGACGGTTATTAAAATAATTTTTTACTAAGTTGATTTGGTTGTTTAAGCGTCGGTTAAGTCAATTTATCGCAGTCTTATAACTGTTTTGGCGGCGCTATTACAAAATCTTACGAATTGTTTTTTCCATCTTGACCAAAAAACCCTTAAAATAGAAATATGAGAGAATATTGTTATGGAGAGCGACTTGTCGCAATCAATAGTAGAAGTAAAGGATGTTACCTTTTCTAGAGGCGATAGGGTCATATATAAAAATATGAGCTTTGATGTCCCAGAGGGTAAAATTACTGCCATTATGGGGCCAAGCGGAATTGGCAAAACCACGATGCTGCGCTTAATTGGTGGCCAGCTCAAACCTGACTCCGGTGATATTTTATTTAAAAAAGACAGCATAGTCGCCATGTCGCGTAAAGAACTCTACGCGGCACGTAAACGCATGAGCATGTTATTTCAAAGCGGTGCTTTATTTACCGATATGTCGGTGTTTGACAATATCGCATTTCCTATCCGCGAGCACACACAACTCAGTGAAGACTTAATCCGTCTAGTGGTTTTAATGAAACTTCAAGCCGTTGGCTTACGTGGTGCTAAAGATTTAATGCCTTCAGAGTTATCTGGTGGTATGGCACGTCGTGCAGCTTTGGCTCGCTCTATAGCGCTTGATCCTGAACTTATTATGTATGATGAGCCTTTTGCAGGACAAGATCCCATTTCAATGGGAGTGTTGGTTAAGCTGATTAAGTCATTAAATGAAGTGCTTGGTTTATCTTCTTTGATCGTTACACATGATGTGAATGAAGTAATGAGCATTGCCGACCATGTTATTATTATTGCCGAGCAAGGTGTGATTGGAAGCGGCACGCCAGATGAAATGCGTCAGCATGAATCACCACTGGTGCAACAATTTTTAAAAGGGTTATCAGATGGGCCTGTACCATTTCATTATCCAGCACAAACCTATGCAGATGAACTGTTAGGAGAGCCGCAGTAATGTTGGATTTACTACAAAAAATAGGCCATAAAACACTGGGTCGTTTTGCTGCACTTGGGCGTTCAACGCAAATGCTAGCAAGTGCACTATGGCATTTACCCAATTTTAAAAAAGGTACGCCTCTACTGGTGCGCCAACTCTACATGGTTGGTTCACAATCGCTGTTGATTATTGTGGTGTCGGGCTTATTTATCGGCATGGTTTTAGCTCTGCAAGGTTATACCGTTTTAGTTGATTATGGTGCAGAAGACAGCCTTGGACCTCTAGTGGCGCTTAGCTTGTTACGTGAGCTGGGGCCTGTGGTTACTGCATTATTATTTGCAGGCAGGGCAGGCAGTGCGTTAACGGCTGAAATCGGTTTAATGAAAGCCACCGAGCAGTTATCGTCGCTAGAGATGATGGCTATCGACCCGCTTAGACGTATTATTGCGCCGCGATTTTGGGCTGGCTTAATTAGTATGCCGTTACTGGCGTTAATTTTTTCAGCGGTCGCTATTATTGGTGCTCACTTGGTGGGTGTTGATTGGCTAGGCGTTGATACCGGAAGCTTTTGGTCAATAATGCAAGCTCAGGTGTCGTTTGAAAAAGATATACTAAACGGTTTAATTAAAAGTATCGTATTTGCGATTGTTGTGACTTGGATTGCGCTTTATAAAGGGTATGACTGTATTCCTACATCAGAAGGGATCAGCAAGGCAACAACAGAAACAGTGGTGCACTCATCACTGGCGGTATTAGGTTTTGACTTTATTTTGACAGCGGTAATGTTTACTAGCTAATAGGGTATTAAATAATGAATTCACGGAAATTAGAAATTTTAGTTGGTTTTTTTGTCGCACTAGGTATTTTGGCGTTTTCAATGCTAGCGCTTAAAGTGGCCAATTCAGGTATTAGCGGCTCAGGTGAAACCTACACATTAAACGCCAAGTTTGAAAATATAGGCTCATTAAAAACTCGCGCGCCTATTAAAGTAGGGGGAGTTGTTATTGGTCGTGTCGAGTCAATTTATGTGCACCCGCAAGAGTTTTTACCTGTGGTGAACATGAGTATTGATGCGCAGTATTTATGTCGTTTTTCAGACACCAGTTCTATCTCAATTTTAACCTCGGGTATTTTAGGCGAGCAATATTTAGGTATTAACCCTGTGATCGCCTCAGATTCAGCTAAACAACGTTGTTTAGGCGAAGATGTTGCAAACAGTGCGCAAGACCAAGCTATTGACGATTTATTTGGGGTGCAAAGCAAAGCATTAGCAAGTGGCGATTCAATCACTGATACTAAGTCGGCATTGGTACTTGAAGAATTAATTGGCCAGTTTTTATTCAACCAAGGTAGTGAGTAATTATTATGTTGAAAACATTTTTAGCAAATGTCGCATTGGTAAGTTTAATGCTAGTACAAAGCGTGCATGCCGATGAAGTTAAATTGGTTGATCCGAATAAAATGGTGCGTCAGGTTGCTGATAATACTTTTGAGCGTATTACCAAAGACCAGCCATTAATATCTACCAACAAAGAACATTTAAGGGTCATCGTTGAAGAAGAGCTGATGCCTTACATTGACTACAAATATGCGGCACTAAGAGTGTTAGGTAGTGAAGTGTCAAAGGTACGCGCGATTACCGATAAAGCAGAAAAAGCTAAAGCAATTAAAGATATTCAGCGTTTTATTGGTGCGTTTAGAGAGTACCTAGTTGCCACTTATGCAGGTGTGTTTACCCAGTACACTAATCAACAAGTTGAATTTGCTGCTGAGCAACCTTTTAAAGGTAAAGATGTGGTGGTGGTAAAAACCAAAATTGTAGAAGCCGGTAAACCCGACATTAAAATTGATTTTAAAGTACGTGAAGACCGAAGCGGTGAATGGCGCGCTTACGATATGATTGCTGAAGGTATTAGTTTACTTGATGCAAAGCAAAGCGAGCTACAAGGTATTTTACGCCAACAAGGTATTGACCATGTTA
This sequence comes from Pseudoalteromonas sp. BSi20311, assembly GCF_000239875.1. NCBI lineage: Bacteria > Pseudomonadati > Pseudomonadota > Gammaproteobacteria > Alteromonadales > Pseudoalteromonadaceae > Pseudoalteromonas > Pseudoalteromonas sp. BSi20311. Next base: position 51,448 of record NZ_BADU01000188.1, read on the forward strand.
GCGACTTACTAGAGCAAAAAAGTAAGTTACCGGTTCAGTTTAGAGGCAGCGACACAAATGAGTAAATTGGCAATCAGCCAAGTCGATGAGCAGCACTTAAGAGTCAGTGGTGAATTGACTCATAATTCAATTGGCAATGAACGGCTTCTGAACACCAAGCGACAAACTAAGCATAAAACCCTTTATTTTGACCTAAGTGAGGTCACAAGGGTTGACACAGCCGGCTTAGCTTGGTTAATTCACTCTTTTACAGAATTTAAGCAGCAAGGCATTCGCCTTGAATTGCAAAACCCACCTGGACAACTGCAAAACCTTATGCAGTTGGGTCAGGTTACAACCCTATTTGAGTGAGAGTTATGGAAACGAGTCAAGTCGAAACATTATTACGCGACGAACTTCAGTTAGCTGAAGTACATGTAAAAGCCAATGGCAGTCATTATGAAGTAATTGCAGTTGGTGAATGCTTTGACGGATTAAGTCGTGTTAAAAAGCAACAGTTAGTGTATGGCCCATTAATGAATACTATTTCAGATGGTACCATTCATGCTGTTTCTATCCGCGCTTTTACTCCGACTGAGTGGAAACGTGAGCAAAAATTCATTTTACCGCAATAAATAAGGCCCCTTAGATGGATCAATTTGTAATTCAAGGTGGCACTTCGCTGGCTGGTGAAGTAACTATTTCTGGCGCTAAAAATGCGGCACTGCCTATTTTATTTGCAGCCTTATTGCCCGAGGGTAAAAGTACCTTTACTAATGTACCGCGCCTTCGCGATATTATTACTACAGAAGCTTTATTAAAAACCTTAGGCGCTGATGTTCAGTGGCAAGGTGATTCACTGATTATTGATGGTGCAACGGTAAATAGTACGTTAGCGCCTTATGAATTAGTAAAGCAAATGCGCGCATCAGTGCTCGCACTTGGCCCTTTAGTCGCTCGCTTTGGTGAGGCACAAGTATCCTTGCCAGGTGGCTGTGCTATTGGTGCACGCCCAGTTGATATTCATATTCAAGGTTTAGAGCGCATGGGCGCGCAAATAACGGTGGAAAATGGTTATATTAATGCCAAAGTAGATGGACGCTTAAAAGGCGCTGAAATTTTCATGGAAATGATCAGTGTCGGTGCTACCGAAAACTTACTCATGGCGGCAACGCTTGCAGATGGCAAAACTGTTTTAGAAAATGCAGCGCGCGAGCCTGAAATCATCGACTTAGCTAATTGCTTAATTGCAATGGGCGCTAAAATTACTGGTGCAGGTTCTAGCCGTATTGAGATTGAAGGGGTTGAGCGTTTATCAGGTTGTGAGCACCGCATATTGCCGGATCGTATTGAAACCGGTACCTTCTTAGTTGCCGCCGCGATGGCCGGTGGCGAAGTACTGTGTAAAATGACCGACTTTCATTCACTTGAGCCGGTAATTGAAAAACTGCGTGCAACCAACGCGCTACTAGAAGTGCATGAGGATAGTATTTATCTTGATATGCGAGGCCGAGAGCTTAAAGCGGTTAATATTAAAACTATGCCGCATCCAGGTTTTCCAACCGACATGCAAGCGCAATTTACCGCTTTAAATGTAGTAGCTAATGGCAGTGCGACCATTACCGAAACTATTTTTGAAAATCGTTTTATGCATGTACCTGAGCTACAGCGTATGGGTGCTAATATTCGCCTTGAAGGCAATACGGCTTTTTGTGGTGAAACACAAAGCTTATCGGGTGCGCAGGTTATGGCAACCGATTTACGAGCATCAGCGAGCCTTATTTTAACGGGAATTGTGGCTCAAGGTGAAACGATTGTTGACCGTATTTATCATGTAGATAGAGGCTATCAGCGTATTGAAGATAAACTCAGTGCGCTAGGTGCTAACATCAAACGCAAAAGCAATTAGTTAGTCAAAGACATAAAAAAACGCGATGATCTATCGCGTTTTTTTATGTCTAATGCCAAAGTATAAATAAGCGCTTTATAGTTTGGTTTCAAGCTCCGCAACCGTCACCATTATTTTTTCTATTTCACCATTACGGTATAGCTCAAACTCAATTTCTTTGCCTGGCTCGGTACTGCCTATTTTTTTCAATACATTTTGTGGATTAGCCACTGAAAGCCCAGCAATTTTAATCACAATATCTTGCTCTTCTATACCCGCCTGCCAAGCAGGGCCTAAAGGGTCTAGGTTGGTAATACGCATGCCTGCAACGGGCGTTAAGCTATCATTGACCTCTTTACCTGTACTGTCTACCGCTGTACCTTCAAAGCCCAAATAGCCACGTACAACTCGTCCATGGCGAATAAGTTTACCCATAACTTCTTTAGCAAGGGTGTAAGGTACAGCAAAAAATATTCCCTGAATGTTTAAGTTCTCACGGGTTTTAAATTGGGCAGAAGTTATCCCCACTAAGTCGCCATTAGAATTTACCAGTGCCCCCCCTGAGTTGCCCACGTTAATGGCAGCATCCATTTGCAATAAATTATTGTAGGGGCTGTCAGTAATTTTTTGCTTACCGGTGGCGCTAATGATCCCCTGAGTAATTGTTTGCCCTAAATTTAATGGGTTGCCAATTGCTAACACCAAATCACCTACACTTGTGGTGTAGTTGTCATTAACAGGGATAACGGGGAGGTGGTTGGCATTTATTTTTAATAATGCTAAATCGGTAATCGTATCAAAACCAATAAGTTGCACATCAAAAAAGCGCCTACCATCGGTAAGGATGACCAGTATTTGATCGGCATTATTGATCACATGGTAGTTAGTTAATATATAGCCATCGGGTGACATGATCACCCCAGATCCTAACTCTTGCACGGTATTTTGGCGCTTGTAGCGTGGCTCTTTAGAAATGCTTTCTGAAAAAATAGTGACAACCGATGGTGCCGCACGTTTAACCGCATCAGAAAAGCTCAAATGGCTGGCGGTCATTGCACTGGGCAGGGGAACATTAGGTAGTAATGCAGTACGCATGTTAGGGCTGAAAAAAACCACTAAAAAAGCAATGCCTAAACCGGCAAATAAAGGAGGAAGTACAAATTTTAGAAGTTTTAGCACGGTATTCTTATTGTTAGTGAGCAATCCCTTTATGATGGCACAAAAAAAATAACAGCGGCAAGTGCCGCTGTTACTTTTATTGAGTTTATTTAGCCTCAGTGAAGCGCTGAATTACGCATCTTGAGGTGATTTGGGTAATACTATTACTGAATTAATACAAAGATAGACTCGCGTCCGCGTTTAACACCTAACACAATATTACCTTGAATATCGTCGATAATTTGGTTCATATCGCGAATGCTTTCTACCCGTTGACGGTTTACTTGCACAATAACATCGCCTTCTTCAAGGCCAACCCGTGCTGATGGTGAACGAGGATCGACAGAGGTTACCTCAATCCCTTTCATTTTGTTTTTCTTCACGTTTTCAAGTGTTGCACCTTGGAATGCGGGGTGTAACTCTTCACCTGCAGCAGTAATCCCTGATGCGCCATCTAGGGTAACTTCAACGTTTTTAACTTTACCGTCACGGTAAATCCCCAACTGTACTTCACGACCCTCACCTAAGGTGGCAATTTTACTGCGTAGTTCATGGAAGCCACTAATTTCACTACCATTAATACTAATAATTACATCGCCTGCTTTAATTCCCGCTTTGCTGGCTGCAGTGTCATCCATTACCTGCATAACATAAGCCCCTTGTTTAACATCAAGCTGCTGTGCTTTAGCAAGACCTGCATCAAGAGGGCGGCCTGAAATACCTAACGAACCACGGCGTACTTCACCATGCTCTACAATTTGATCAACTAGGTTTTTCATCATATTTGACGGAATAGCAAAGCCAATCCCCACATTTCCGCCTGATGCACCTAAAATAGCGGTATTAATACCAATCAGCTCACCGTTTAAATTAACTAAAGCCCCACCTGAGTTACCTTGGTTTATCGCGGCATCTGTTTGAATGAAATCTTCGTAACCCTCAATATTTAAGCCACTGCGGCCTAATGCGCTAACAATACCTGAGGTAACCGTGTGGCTTAAACCAAAAGGATTACCAATTGCGACGGCAAAATCACCGACACGTAAGTCATCTGAGTTAGCTAGCTTTACTGCGGTTAATTCATCTGCGTCTATTTGTAGTAGCGCAATATCAGACTCTTTATCGCTACCAATTTTTGTTGCTTCATATTCGCGGCCATCCTCAAGAGTGACCACCATTTTTTCAGCGTCTTGCACTACATGGTTGTTAGTAACGACATAACCTTTGTCAGCATCAATAATAACTCCTGAGCCTAAACCACTAAACTGGCGCTTTTGGCTACGTGGCTGCGGGTTGCCAAAAAAGAAATCGAGCGGGTCACCGCGTCGGCGAACCTCTTTAGAGCCTGAAACCTGAATACTCACTACACCTGGGGTAATTTGCTCAAGCATAGGGGCAAGTGTTGGTAATTGTTGACCATTAACGGCAACCGGCAATTTAGCAAACGAGGCGGTTGGACTTAGTAATAAGCTAGTAGATAAAATAGCAGCACTGATAAGTGATAATTTCATTTTCATAGTCAGGGTTTACTCCACTTAAAAAGCAAAAGGCTGCAATAAGCAGCCTCAAAAAAGTATCTTAGTAAGATAAAACAACAAAGCTGTATACCCAATCAACCTCATGATGGGAGTTTCAGTTGGATTTAAATGCGATTTAGGCAAGGCATTGATTGTAAGTAATAGTGGTTCTATTATTAAAATCAATAACGCAGTATAAATCGCATTTAAACCAACCCATGGGGCATTTCACAGGAACAGGCTCTCGGTGTTGTGACTTTTTAAAAGGGACTACCATTTATGCAAAGTCACGCCTTGATAGCCAATCCCTGTGAAATGCTGAATTCTTCATCATGAGATTGATTGGGTATATTACTAAAGACTATGGGGTCAAAAAAAAGTTCATCAAGATGCTTTAGAAGTATTCACATCACCAGCAAATAATCCTGATTTACCCGACACATAATCAGCTGGTTGAGCATCGGCGTTTGAGCGATCTGAGCTACGCTCTTTTAATGACGCTTGTAACTGCTCTGTGGTTTCTTTAGAGAAAAACGGTTCAGCAGGGGCTTTATTTCTGTCTTCAAGTAATAGTTGATTGGTTTCTTCAACATGGCTTAATAACTGGTCGTAGTTTTCTTTCATTTTGTTTACTAACTTACCAGTGTTCGCTAAATGGTCGGCAACATCTTGACGATACTGCTCAAGCGAATGCTTAGCTTGCTCTGCTTGTTGCTCTAACTCATCTTGTTTAAATTGTTTTTTAGTGACAAAGGCACCAACGAAAAATGCAGCAATAGCAACCACTATCACTAAACCTACCCATGTAAATGTACCCATAAATTCACCTCTATGCGAAAATAACTAAAAATATTTAGTTCAATAATAATTCATACTAAGTCTAATATACCCTGAGTATTGATGCGTGTTAATATGCTTTACAAATTAAACTGTGTTTTAACTGTAAATAGATATGACTCCTTGGCAAACATACCAGCAAGACCTTCAACGCGATGACTTTGTACATGACGCAGCACAAGAAAATGCAGTTCGTCATTTACAGCGTTTATACGACGATTTAACACAAGTAAAACCACAATCTAAAGGCTTTTTTGCAAAGCTTTTTAATAAAGCAGAGCCAGCTCCCATTAAAGGTTTATACTTTTGGGGTGGCGTAGGCCGTGGTAAAACTTACCTTGTTGATACTTTTTACGAAGCTTTACCGAGCGATAGAAAAATGCGAGTGCATTTTCACCGCTTTATGCACCGAGTACACGACGAGCTTAAAAAGTTAAACAACACAGCAAACCCATTAGAAACAGTTGCCGATATTTTTAAAGCAGAAACAGACATAATTTGTTTTGATGAGTTTTTTGTACAAGACATTACCGATGCCATGCTGCTCGGTGGTTTAATGGAAGCGCTATTTGCTCGTGGTATTGTGTTGGTTGCAACCTCTAATATTATACCTGATGATTTATACCGCAATGGCTTACAACGCGCTCGTTTTTTACCGGCTATTGCCTTAGTGAATAAGCATACTGAAATAGTTAATGTGGATTCAGGTGTTGATTACCGGTTACGTACACTGGAACAAGCAGAAATTTTTCACAGCCCGCTTGATGAGCAAGCTGATAAAAACCTATTTGAATACTTTGATAAGCTCTCCCCTGAGGCCGGTAAAGTAGACACCCCAATTGAAATAGAAGGGCGGATGATCAAAACCCGCAAGGTGTCTGATTGCATCGTTATGTTTGAATTTAGCGAACTGTGTGAAACCGCGCGTAGCCAAGTGGATTACATGGAAATAAGCCGATTATATAACACGGTGATTTTATCTAACGTAAAACAGCTTGGACAAAATAATGATGATGCAGCAAGGCGTTTTATTGCGTTGGTAGATGAGTTTTATGAGCGTAACGTTACCTTAATTATTTCTGCAGAAAAACCCATTACCGAGCTCTATACACAAGGCAATTTAAACTTTGAATTTAAACGCTGTATTAGTCGCCTGCAAGAAATGCAATCGTTAGAATATTTAGCCCGAGAGCATTTAGCTTAAAATACGAAGGTTAGCGGGCGACGGGCTGCGGGTTGAGATTACGTAGCAGCGAGTTTACCTCGCGTAAATTTGGTTATTTACAAATAAAAAACCTTGCGATGTTAACCACAAGGTTTTTTTATTTCTCGAACCTCGAACCTCGAACCTCGAACCTCGAACCTCGAACTTATCTCATGGTAACAAACTCTTCCGAACCCGTCGGGTGTAGTGCGACTACCGCATCAAAATCGGCTTTAGTCGCGCCCATTTTCATGGCGACTGCAAAACCCTGAATCATTTCATCAACGGTAAAACCAATACCGTGTAAGCCCACAACTTTTTCATCATCGCCTGCACACACTAACATCATATTACAGGCTTGGCGGTGCTGAGTAACTGCGGTGTACATAGCCGCAAAACTTGATTTATATACTTTTACATTTTCTTCACCGTACTGAGAAATTGCTTCTTGCTCAGTTAAGCCAATGGTGCCGATAGGTGGATGGCTAAATACCACGGTTGGTACTAGGCTGTAGTCCATTTTCAAATCATCCGGCAGCGCTTTATTAAATAAGCGCTCCGATAGAGTACGACCCGCTTTTACAGCAACTGGTGTAAGCTCAATACCATTTTCGATAATATCACCCACAGCGTATACATTTTTAGCCGTGGTATTTTGGTATTCATCTACTTTTACATAGCCGCTTTCGTTTACTTCAACGCCTGCTGCAGCAAGGTTAATTTTATCGGTTGTAGGTGTACGACCAATCGCCCAAATAACCTGATCAACATTTTCGCTGTAACCGTTTTCAAAATGAATAGTTAAGCTACCATCAGCCTCTTTTAACACCTCTTTTGGCGAACATTCAGTGTGCAGAGTAGGGCCTTCTTTTGCCATAATATCAACCAGTGTGTCGATAATATATGGGTCAAAGGTGCGCAGCGGCTTGCTCTTACGAACAAATAAATGGGTTTGTGTCCCTAGGCTGTGCAGCACACCTGCAATTTCTACGGCAATGTAACCTGCACCAACAACAGCAACACGCTTAGGTTGTTCGTTCAGCTCAAAAAAGCCGTTTGAATCAATACCGTGTTCAGCGCCTGGAATGTTAGGAATAGTAGGGCGGCCACCTACGGCAACTAAAATGTGATCGGCAGTATAGTGCTCGCCATTTACTTCAACGGTCTTACTATCAACAAATTTTGCAAAACCTTTAATCACGGTAACGCCATTTTTAGCTAAACCGTTATCATAGCCTTTGTGAATACGACCAATATAAGCTTCGCGACTTTCTACTAGTTTTGACCAGTCAAAGCCTTTTATTTCTACATCAAATCCGTAATCAGGAGCATAAAGATTAATTGCTTCAGCAACTTGAGCACCGTGCCACATTACTTTTTTAGGAACACACCCTACGTTTACGCAGGTGCCACCCATGTGTTTTGCTTCAATAAGTGCTACTTTTGCGCCACGCATTGCTGCACGGTTAGCTGATGCAATACCACCACTACCGCCACCAATTGCAATGTAATCAAAATGCTGAGCCATGTTTAATCCTCTAAATGTGTTTAACAATGTTTTACCGATAATATCATATGCGATGAACAAGTCACTTGTTCAGGTTTGCTAAAATCTCTACCATCAAACGAAAATCAAGCTAGTTAAGATCAAGGTATTATTAGTCGAGCGTATATTAAGCTAAGAGCTGAACACTTCCCCTTGTATTTACGTATTTTGCCCCAACTTCATTTTTATATTTGCATAAACTGAGAATGACTATGAGCAATGCACAAACAAATCCCCTTATTGGGCTTGAAGGACTTCCTCCTTTTTCAAAAATAAAGCCTGAGCATGTAGTACCGGCATTAAAAAAAGGTATCGAGCACTGTCGCAGTGCGATTGAAAGCGTATTAGCAAAGCAATCTTTCACCTGGAATGATTTAGTGCTACCGCTTGAAGAAGCCGACGATAAACTATCGCGATTATTTTCACCGGTATCACATTTAAACTCAGTAATGAACAATGATGAACTGCGCGAAGCTTACGAGCAGTGTTTACCGCTTATTTCTGAATATTCTACTTTTGTTGGTCAGCACCAAGGTTTGTATGAGGCTTATAACGCACTTTATAACAGTGACGAATTTAAAACACTCACTACCGCTCAGCAAAAAACCGTTACCAACGCATTGCGTGACTTTAAGCTTTCAGGCATTGCACTAAATCCTGAGCAGCAAAAACGCTACGGTGAAATTAGTGCGCGTTTATCAGAGCTTGCTTCAAAATTTGGTAATAACGTGATGGATGCCACGCTTGCATGGCATAAGCATATTACCGATAAAAGCCAACTAGCGGGCTTACCAGAGTCAGCACTGGCATTAGCGGCTGATACAGCAAAAAGTAAAGACTTAGAAGGCTGGGTATTTACTCTCGATTTCCCATCTTACTTACCTATAATGACTTACGCAGACGACCGTGAACTTCGCAAAGAAACATACACCGCGTTTTCTACTCGTGCATCCGATCAAGGTCCAAATGCAGGAGAGTTTGATAACTCGGCGATAATGAGTGAAGAGCTGGCACTGCGTCATGAGTTAGCACAATTACTTGGCTTTAATAATTACGCCGAAAAATCTTTAGCTACAAAAATGGCAGAATCACCTGCACAGGTATTTTCATTTTTAGAAGACTTAGCAGCTAAATCTAAGCCACAAGCAGAGCAAGAGCTTAAAGAGTTGCAACAATACGCAGAGCAACAGCACGGTATTAGTGAACTACAGGCATGGGACTTTGGTTATTACAGCGAAAAGCTAAAGCAAGAAAAATACGCGATTTCAGATGAAGTATTACGCCCATACTTCCCTGCCGATAAAGTGCTTAGTGGTTTGTTCGAAACCGTTAACCGCTTATTTGGTATTACAGTTAAAGAACAAAAAGACATCGATACGTATCATAAAGATGTGCGCTTTTTTGAAATTTACGATAGCAACAATACTTTACGTGGTCGTTTCTACTTAGATTTATACGCCCGTGACCACAAGCGTGGTGGTGCGTGGATGGATGACTGTATGGGCCGTAAAGTGCGTGCTAATGGTGAACTTCAAACACCAGTTGCTTACTTAGTGTGTAACTTTAATAAAGCGATTGGCGATAAGCCTGCTTTGTTTACCCATAATGAAGTAACCACACTGTTCCATGAGTTTGGTCACGGCATTCACCACATGTTAACTCAAGTAGATGCAGCGCCTGTTGCTGGTATTAATGGTGTGGCATGGGATGCCGTTGAATTGCCAAGTCAGTTTTTAGAAAACTGGTGTTACGAAGAAGAAGCCCTAAGCTTTATTTCAGGCCACTTCGAAACCGGTGAGCCATTACCAAAAGAGCTACTAGATAAACTATTGGCCGCTAAAAATTACAACTCAGGTATGCAAATGCTAAGACAACTTGAGTTCTCGTTATTCGATTTTAAAATTCACCATGACTACGTGGCAGACAAACCATGTAACATTCAAGCTGTACTTGATGATGTACGCAGTCGTACCTCAGTCATTAAGCCGCCAGCGTTTAACCGTTTTCAGCATGGCTTTAGTCATATTTTTGCGGGCGGTTACAGTGCAGGCTATTACTCGTATAAATGGGCTGAAGTACTTTCGGCTGATGCCTACTCTAAATTTGAAGAAGAGGGGATTTTTAATCCACAAACTGGCCAAGCGTTTATGCAGCATATTCTTGAAAAAGGCGGCAGCGAAGAGCCAATGGCACTGTTTAAAAACTTCCGCGGTCGTGAGCCAAGTGTAGATGCACTACTGCGCCACAGCGGCATCGCCGCTTAGGGTCTGTTGATTTTTGCGGATTAAAATATAATTACAAAAGCGCCCCAGAGGCGCTTTTTTATTGCCTAAAATACAGCGCTGTTAAAGAATATTTTGAATAAATTTTAGTAGTTTTAACATGGCGTACTATGCTTTTAACAAAGTACTAAAAGGGACTAACGCATGGCAAAGTTAATACTGGCAATTGATGACGATAAATTAATGCACCATATTATTGAAGAATCTTTAGCTGGGTTTTGCAAAGTGATCCACGCCAAAAATGGTGAAGATGGCATAAGACAAGCGATTAAATATAACCCCGATATTATTTTGCTTGATGTTGAAATGCCGGGCATGTCTGGTTATGAGGTTTGCCAAACTATTAAACAAAATAAAGCCACAACAGATATTCCGGTAATGTTTTTATCATCCAAAGTGGGGCAAGCTGAACGTATTAAAGGGTTTAGTGTTGGCGGGGCTGACTACATTTTAAAGCCTTTTAACGCACAGGAGCTGATGGCACGGATTAAAATTCTTTACCAGTATCGCAAGCAGTGTGCAACACTGCAGTATGATATAGCAAAGGCCAATAAAACAGCTGAAATGGCGATGATTGAGACCGGTGACATGGGGCGCATTATGCGTTTTGTTTGTCAAAGCTATCATGCCGATAATTTAGAATTATTAAGTGAATACTTTTTAGGTTTTTTTACTCCATTACACCTCAATGTCGTGGTTGTTTTTTGGCAGAATAACCAGGGAATGTTTTATAGCCAAGAAACAGGCGTATGCCCATTAGAGCAAGAGCTACTCATACAGCATAAAAATGCAGAACGCTTTGTTGATATTGGTCATAGTACTATTATTAATTACCCTAATATTTCACTATTAATTAAAAATATGCCTGTAGATACGCCATCACTTTATGGCCGCTATAAAGATTTATTTCCGCATATTTTAGAAATAACTAACGAAAAAGTAGCCACTATACAGCAGCACCAATATCGGTTAATGCGCGATAATGAGTTAACCGTTGCTTTTAAAGATATTGTTGCCCAGCTTAAAAATCAAAACGCCATGCAAACGAATGCGATTAGCCAGCTTACAGAGCAGCTCGAGCAACTCCAATCGTTAATGCAAACACAAAATGAGCTAACAGCTTCGCAATTTAATCAGCAAATAACCCAACTTAGCCATACATCACAGCAGCTGGTTGCAACCACTAATGATTTAGCCTTTATTAAGCACCAACTAAAAACAACCACTCAACAGCGTGATGACTTAATTACTCAAACACAACTAAGTAAACAACAAACGCAGCCAGAACCTGAGAGCGAAAATAACGATATTGAGTTGTTTTAAACTAGAGATCGTATATTGGCTTTGTTTGGGTATAATAACGGTGAAATTTATCATCGGAGTGTGAAGTGGTTATACAGTGTGCGTTTAAAGAGTGTCGACCTTATTTAAATGAGTTAGAAGCACGCTTTGGGCTTGCTCAATGGGCAGAGCAAAGCAGTGGTTTTAGCTTGCATTACGATGATAAAGGACTAAGCCTGTATAAAACTGACGAGCCAAAATTAGGTGCTATTAACGTAGACTTTGTAACTGGTGCCGTTGCACATAGGCGTAAATTTGGTGGTGGTAAAGGGCAATCAATTGCCAAAGCAGTTGGTCTTAACAAGGGCGCAACGCCAGTGGTACTCGATGCCACAGCAGGCCTTGGGCGTGATGGTTTTGTGTTAGCCTCATTAGGCTGTAAAGTAATTTTACATGAGCGCCATCCCGTGGTTGCTGCACTGTTATATGATGGCTTACAACGTGCTTATAACGATAGTGAAATTGGCCCATGGATGCAGCAAAATATGAGCCTTATCTTTGGCTCAAGCCATACTTTACTTGCTCAATGTGACAGCATGCCCGATGTGGTTTACCTTGATCCAATGTTCCCGCACCGTGAAAAATCAGCATTGGTTAAAAAAGAAATGCGCGTATTCCAAGAGTTAGTGGGTGGCGATACCGACGCCGATGATTTACTCGAGTTTGCTTACCCACTTGCCAGTAAGCGTGTAGTGGTTAAACGCCCCGATTACGCACCATTTTTAAATGATAAAACTCCAAGCATGCAAATCAAAACCAAGAAGAACCGCTTTGATGTATATGTAAAAGCCGCGATGGTTTAGGTTAAAGAACCGTTTTTAGTCTTCAGCTGTCAGTTTGTCGCTGAAACCATAGTTTGCTTGCAGCGACACAGTTGTCAGTTGTCAGCAAAAGATTAAGCCAAGTACGGTGTTTGGGTTAAACGTAGGCGGGGCTTTACGCCGCGCAGGTAGTTTGACATGTTGTGAAAGTGCGCGAGTAAACTCTCGCCTATAATATAAAAACTGGGCTTGCATAAGGCTCGGTGTTTTATTTTACTACCTGACCGCTGACCGCTGACCGCTGACCG
>NZ_BADU01000187.1:0-267 GCF_000239875.1 Pseudoalteromonas sp. BSi20311
GCGCCTCGGAACCCTCTGTGGTGAAAAATTGTTTTTTAGCAGTAAGTGCCTTTCGTAGCAGCGATTTTATATCGCGTCAGGTCTAGGATATTAAACACAAATACGCGAGGTAAACTCCCGCCTACTGATATGGTTAACTTCTAAATTTATTTTAGGCGGGGCTTTATGCCGCGCAAGGTCATTAATTTAAAAAATATTTACCACCGAGAACACTGAGTTTACAGAGAAATGCTTAAAAAATACCAATCTACCTCTGTGTAGCGCAAA
>NZ_BADU01000186.1:0-394 GCF_000239875.1 Pseudoalteromonas sp. BSi20311
CGAACAGTCATTTATTTCAAGTTTTCTGCAAAAAAGGGTTGATCTGTTTTCGGATCTCCCTATAATGCGACCCCACTGAGACGGCAGAGCGCAACGCATAGCGAAGCACGAGCTACTCAGTGAGTCGAGTAAAACTTAGTTTTGAAAACTTTTAAGTTTAACAAAATTAAGTGTTGACAAAAAAATAGGAAAGCGTAATATGCGCAGCCCTAGCGAGATAAAGTTTAACGCTTTAATCGCAACGTTCTTTAACAATATAAAGCAATCATCTGTGTGGGCACTCGTACAGATTGAGTTCTAACAGCCAAGCTTAGTTTACTAAGTGAGGCAAACAAATTTAGAGTCTCAATTGAAACTGAGTGACCAACAGCAATACCTACTTAGGTAGGAATTG
>NZ_BADU01000185.1:0-111 GCF_000239875.1 Pseudoalteromonas sp. BSi20311
AAGAAGTGGTGGGTCTGAGTAGATTTGAACTACCGACCTCACCCTTATCAGGGGTGCGCTCTAACCAGCTGAGCTACAGACCCAAACAATAAGTGTTGTTCTCTTTACAAT
>NZ_BADU01000184.1:0-200 GCF_000239875.1 Pseudoalteromonas sp. BSi20311
GAGAATCAAAAACTTCTCAAAATTAAACACACTCTATTCTCAGGTGATTGTGCTACCCGATAAAAGAATATTTATTTTTAAGAAGTAAAGTGGTGGAGCTAAGCAGGATCGAACTGCTGACCTCCTGCGTGCAAGGCAGGCGCTCTCCCAGCTGAGCTATAGCCCCACATATGCTGGTCTTACTGTTTGTATACCGACTT
>NZ_BADU01000183.1:0-3866 GCF_000239875.1 Pseudoalteromonas sp. BSi20311
AATAGCGATGATATCTGCACCTGTGATTTCAATCAGTGATGATATCCAAGATTGAAATGCCCTTTCTATTTCATTTGCTTTTAACCGACACATGACGCGCGCAATCGTGTCATGTTTTGGAATTCCTGCGTTGAACGTACCGTATTTTTTTAACCAATCAAGCTTTAGGTGCCCAAAGTCTTCAATATCTTCCCATCCTTCTGCACCAGAGAGTACAGCGCTAATAGCAAGGAGAAGAATATCGATAAGTTCATGCTTTTTACAACGTTCAATGCGAGGATCTGTAATTGAATTAAAATGTTTCAGAAAAGTAGTGCTCATATTTATGCGACCAAGTAATTATTATGCCTTGATCTGATCGCTACTTGCTCTATAAGTTCAATTTATAATGATCTTGCCGTGTTGTAGGCACTGACTTAGGCGAAAAAGTGGATGCAATTGGCAATAATAATGTTATTATCATTGGTTTTATGACCCATATGTGCGTGACATTTACCGCCCAAGGTGCTTTTTTAAGAGGGAATCATGCAACTGTGGTCGCAGATGCTTGTGCAACTCGGGCATTACAAACATCAGTGAGTGAAGTCTCAGCGTTAAATTTACATTCAAGTGCGCTTGCAACTATCAATGATTTATATGCAGTGGTTGTTCCTTCTGCTGCAGAGCTAAGTGATTAAATTTCTGAGTAATACATTATAATATTAATGTTGTTAAAGCACTTAACCAGAATTGATATTAAAAAGGGCAGTAATAGTGATATTACTGCCCTTATAATTTAATGTGGTGCTAGTTAGCTAAATGGCTTCAACCCACATAGTGCCCACTTCTTTTTTTACGACCTTAACATGTGTACCAGCAGGGAGTGGTTGCTTACTTTTTAACTTCCAACTAATTCCTGAATAAAGGTGCATTGTATGTCCGCTTTCATCAACATCGTCAGCTAAAACAAAATCAAGCTCAGCGAAATCGCTTTGTACACCTTTGTTATCAACCTGGTTTTGCATACGCTTTAGTGGTTTCCATAAAAATAGCGCAAACCCAGCTGTAATAAGCGTGTTACTCCACAATGCGGTAGTTAAAGAGTCATCTAACAAGTTAAAGTTCATCATTAAACCGCTGGCAAACAAAGACATACCTAAAAATAATAATATAAAGGTAGACATACCTAACACAGCCACTTCGATAATGAGCGCAAGTACGCCTAAAATCATCAGTGTTTCAGGTAAGTTGTTAGTAATAAGCGTCATTATTTATCCTCAACAGATTAAAGTTTTTGCTTTTGATTTAATGAGTTAATAATCGACATACCTTGTGCAACTAATGAGCTTGCATCAGTGGCGTTATCGGGCAATAAAACAACAGATGACTCTTTCGCGATAGCTTCTTTAGCGGCAATGGCTTTGGTTGCTAAATCGAGTTGAATCGCTTTTTGGCCTTGCTCAGTATCAGCAGCTTCACCCACTTTACGTAGTGCATCGGCTTGCGCTTCTGCAACGGCAATAATAGCTTTAGCTTCACCCTCGGCGCGCAATATTTGTTCAGCTTTTTCACCTTCAGCACCTAGAACTTGAGCCTGTTTTTTACCCTCGGCAACATTGATGTTTGCTTGACGATCACCCTCAGATTCTAAAATTTGCGCACGTTTAACACGTTCGGCTTTCATTTGTGCTTCCATCGCTTCCATCACAGATTGTGGTGGCACAATGTCTTTTATTTCGTAACGTAAAACCTGAATACCCCAAGGCTCAGCCGCTTGGTTGATAGAGGTTACGATATTAGTATTGAGAACATCACGTTCTTCAAATGTTTTATCAAGCTCCATTTTACCCAGTTCAGAACGCATCGTAGTTTGTGATAGCTGCGTTACTGCAAATACGTAATCGTCGACTCCGTAAGTGGCTTTGTATGGGTCAAGTACACGAAAGTACAATACACCGTCAACAGATAGCGAAATATTGTCTTTGGTAATTGCCGATTGCGAGGGCACATCTTGAGCTTGTTCTTTTAAGCTGCGATCAGCAGCAATGCGATCAATAAAAGGTACAATGAAATTTAAGCCTGCTTCTTTAGTTGATTGGTATTTACCAAAACGCTCAATTAACCATGCGCGGTTTTGTGGTACAAATTTAACACTACTTTTTAGTAGCACTAAAACAAAAATCAGTAAAAACGCTTCAACAGTAAAAACAATATTTATAATTTCTGCGATGGGATCCATAGGGTATTTCCTTGTTAATTACATTCAGTCCAAAAACTGCATGGTGTTTATAATTTCAACAAGCTACAGATTATCATTAGTTTTTAATTTGTACTATAAAAACAGAAGGTAGGCTATTCAGGATAGATTACCCAAAGGTGCATATTTGATTTCTGCCGGCTTTTTTTGCGTTATATAATGCTATGTCAGCGCTCTTTATAATGGTTTGCGTGTTGGTGTCAGCCTTTGGATAACTGGTAAAGCAGCCAAAGCTCAATGTGATATGAGGGGCAGCCGAAGAAAATTCATGGAGAATATTTAACGCGTTAATTTTTTGCTGTATCAGCAAAGCAAACTCATGGCATTGCTCTTTGTTAGAAGCGGGCAAAATAATTGTAAATTCTTCGCCCCCGTACCGAGCAGCAATGTCACCTTCGCGCTTACATACGTTTTTTAAAGCACGCGCCACTTGTTTTAATGCGTCATCACCTTTTTGGTGGCCATAATTATCGTTGTAACGTTTAAAAAAATCGATATCACACATAATCAAACTAATTGGCTGATGGTGCCTGGCGCAACGTTTAATTTCACTTTTTAGTGTAGTATCAAAAAAACGGCGATTAGCAATATTAGTTAGTGCATCGGTATTCGCTAATTTATTGAGCTTAATATTGGCGCTCACTAATTGCTGTTGGGTTAACTGCAACTTTTTTTTATAGTTAATATTTTTAAGTGCATTATTGATGATTTCGCCTACAAGCTTAATTCTAATTAAATCTATTTTACTCCAATGACGTTTAGTTTTAACACAATCACAACCAATGAAGCCGACCAGCTCATCATCAAAACGTAGGCCTATGCACAAAACCGATTGAATACTTTGTTCTTTAAACTCCGCTTTTTCAGCGTCGGCTTTTGTGGGTAATTGCTCAGTATCATTGACTTGAAATAGGTGGCTCTCATTCATCACTTCAAAAAAATAGGGGAGTTCAACTTTTGGTACATTTTGCAGCCTATCTTTGCAAGCAATGATACCCGTATTAACCCATTCGTGAGTGTTGGTGATGGTTTCGTTGTCGGTATTAAATTCAAATAAATAACTGCGGTCAGCCTTTAATACGGTGCCGATGGCTTTGAGGGCAAAGTTAATTTGCTGATCTATATTGTCATTTTGTATATCAATAAGTTTGGTAGAGATTTTAGAGATAATATGATCAAAGTTATATTGCTCCGTAAATGTATGATCTTGCTCTAGAGTGATCATAGTTACAGAGTCATCAACCACAGCATGGTTAATATTTAACAGTTGTGAAGTGGGCTCAGAACCTAATAAAACGGTTGTTATATCAGAAGAAAATAATTGTCCAACACTCACAACTTCATCATTACTAAAGTCGCGCAGCACAAGATTGCTAAAAACATCTTTTTTAACAGCGCGCTCGCCCTCTATGCTAAGTAACGTTTTAGCATGCTGATTTAACGTGTAGTGTTGATTTTTATTATCGTAAACAATCACTGCTAAATTAATAAGATTAAAAACCTGCCAAATTGTTTTGTCTGAGTCATGACTCACTGATTTCTCCGCACTTATACCGGCAGGATCTGCCAAATCTTTTAATTATTAATAGTATATGTCTATTTATATTTAGTACAGTTCTTTGCATTTTAC